>DMDI01000053.1:0-1220 GCA_003445555.1 Desulfotomaculum sp.
GAAAGGAATGGATATAAAAATGATCATTGTACACCGATTTCACATTGAGCCAACTAAAGAACAAGAGCAAAAATTGTTTCAAACACTCACTCTTTGCCGCCGGCTTTATAACGCTGCCCTGGAACAAAGGGAAATTTGTTATCGGCAAAAAGGTAAGTCACCTTCTTGCACCGCACAAAAGAACGAACTGACGGTGTTAAAGAAAGAATTACCGAAATACAAACAGGTTAACGCTCAAGTCCTGCAAGACTGCCTTCAAAGGTTAGACAACGCTTTTGAACGGTTTTTTGATAGCCTGGCTGGATACCCGCACTACAAGAGTCGGGACTATTACCGCTCTTTTACCTATCCGCAGGCGGACAAGCAGGACCACTTTAAAAAGCCCGGTTATATTTACTTACCAAAGATAGGCTGCGTCAAAATGAAAGCACATTTTGAATTTGACCCGGCAAAGGTCAGCCGGATCAACGTCAAATACCACGGCGGCAAATGGTACGTCAATTTAACTTTGGAAATACAGGAAGCTGAAGCTGTGGAGATTGTCAGCAAAGTCGGCATTGACGTTGGTCTTTTAACCTTCGCCGCACTTTCCGACGGCACAAAAATCAACAACCCGAAGTATTTCCGCAAGTCCGAAAAGAAATTAGCCATGTTGCAAAGGCGGCTTTCCCGCAAGAAGAAAGGTTCAAACAACCGGAGGAAGGCCAAAGCTAAAGTGACCAGGCTGCATGACAAGATAGCCAACCAGCGCAAGGACTTTCTGCACAAGGCTTCTTACGGCATAGTTCAAAAGTATGACTTGATTTCCGTGGAAGATTTGTCGGTTAAGAACATGATCAAGAACCACCATTTAAGCAAGAGCATTGCCGATGCCGGGTGGGGGAAATTCATAAGTTATCTGGAATACAAATGTCAGAAATACGGTAAGAAATTTGTGAAAGTCCCACCCAGTGGTACTTCCCAGTCCTGCATATGCGGCGCTCACGTGCCCAAGGACCTGAGCATCCGGGTACATAAATGCCCTGAATGTGGGTTAGTCGCGGATCGGGATGTGGTTTCGGCAATGGTCATACTGCAAAGGGCAAGTTAACTTCAAAGTTTTGGTAGGGTTGGAAGCACCCGAACTTACGCTTGCGGAGACTGTGTAAGACCCCTGTGGCTGCGGTCAATGAATCAGGAAGCTCCCGCCTCTATAGGCGGGGGGGGGGTCACCCCCTCTC
>DMDI01000053.1:1241-2683 GCA_003445555.1 Desulfotomaculum sp.
ACAAGCGGGACGCTTATCCTACTCACAGAGTTAAAATAGCTAGTTTTTTGGAAGCCTTAAGTGAATCTAGGCGAGCTATATCACAAAGTAGCGGTTAATTTCGTTGACAAAAGCCTGCCTTAGGGCTATTATTTATGAAGGAAGAAGTATTTTTTTAATACTTTTAACCATTTCCGGGGAGGGGAAATTAGAATGGGAGCTGTTGCTCAAAAAGTAAGTGAACTGGAAAAAGCAATGATGGAATTGGTTTACCAGTCACGGCTTACGGAAATGAAAATAGCCCAGTTGTCCGAGGAATCCAGGCTTACGGAAAGGAATATAAACAAACTATCAGAAGAGATGCGGGAGTCTAGAAAAACCATGGATAAAAGATGGGGGGACCTGGCCCGAAAAATGGGAACCCTGATTGAAGATATTTTTATCCCTTCCTTTGACCTGGCAATCGAAAAATACTTTGGCCTTACTTTAAAGGATGTTATGCCCCGCCGCAAGGTACGCCAAGTAGGGGCGTTAAATTTAACGCCCCTACTTTACCTGACTTTATCCCGGAAATAAAAAAGTATCAGGTTATACCCATTTATGCCGCTTTGAATATGGAAAAGAGTACGATAAATTTGCTTACTAAAAACCATATTTATGCCCTGGTGGTAAAAGGGGATATTTTGGAGATAGTTAATTTTCAAGAAAAATTTGACCTGAGCTAAAAAACGTCACCCAAATTTACTTCCAACCCAGATAATACAGCGGTATAATGAACAGGTGCTATTTTTCTGTCAAACCTGTTCATTTTGAAATAATCAACCTTTCTTCAAAAACGGGCTCTCCTGTCCCTAACAATTCTTCCTCCACTAGGGTGCGGATGATGTGCCCGGCCGTGACAGGTTTTGGTAGACGAAGCGATATTCCGCCGCCCTGGAAGTGCAGCTGCTGAAAAGCGATATAAGTGTTTGTAAAATGGCAAGAACATTCTTGAAGCATATTCGCGTGAATTCCAAACAGGGGCTTAAAGAAAGAATCTTGTTGGGAATTAAGGAAATCAATGATGATGCTACGTGCTTACTTGGGTCTTCATAAGGGTGAAGATGCCATTTTCTCGATGCTTACGTTTTCGCCTGATTATGAAACTCAATTATGTTCAAAGAATGTTTCTCACCTTGTCTATCATTTCTTCCGTCGTTTCAATTTCGTCCTTCACTATACTAAAGGCAAAGATGAAGTTCGATACATTGTTTAATAAAGCAGCCTCAAGTAGATTGAGAGTGCCCAGCACATTAATTTTGCAATCTAAGAACGGGTCCGCCACTGAGTAAGCCACCCTAGCATTAGCTGCACTGTTATTTTAATTTATCTCTTACCCATTCCATAAAACTGCGAAAGCCTTCCTGGACACCTTTCTTAAACCGGGAAGACGCTATTACATTTAGGTGGACCCCATTGTCAAG
>DMDI01000003.1 GCA_003445555.1 Desulfotomaculum sp.
TTAATGTTTCGGCAAAAGATTTAGGCACCAGTAAAGCTCAAAGTATTACCATTACTGGAACTTCAAGTCTTTCTGAAGAAGAAATCAAACGGATGGTTAGGGAAGCAGAACAAAAAGCTGAAGAGGACCGGCGGCGTAAAGAAGAAGCGGATTTACGGAACCAGGCCGATAGTATGATTTACCAAGCCGAAAAAACAATCAAGGATTTGGGGGACAAAGCGGAGCAAAGCAAAATAGAACAGGTAAACAAGGCCGTAACGGAATTAAGAGAAGCTCTTCAAGGAACTGATCTGGAGTTAATCCGGCAAAAAATGAATAATTTAACCACCCCTTTGTATGAAATGAGCGCCGCCATGTATCAACAGCAAACAGAAAATGCGCAGCAGGCCCAACCGGGTTTCGAGCAAGGCCAAACCGCAGGAAGCGAGGAAAAAGGGGAAAAGGTAGTTGACGCCGATTATGAAATAAAGGATGAAAAATAGAGCTTTATTTTACAAGTAGCTAAATTTACAGTCATTATAGTATAATATTAAAAGACTTCGGGAATTGTCCAAATAGTTTCTTTAGCATTTAAAAAAGAGTTATGAATAAGGTGGTAGAAATAAATGGCAAAGCGTGACTATTACGAAGCATTAGGGGTTTCGCGCGATGCTAGCCAGGAAGAGGTTAAAAAAGCTTTTCGTAAGCTAGCCCGTCAGTACCATCCTGATGCTAATCCAAATAAAGAAGAGGCTGAGGCTAAATTTAAAGAGATTGCGGAAGCTTACGAGGTATTAAGTGACCCTGAAAAAAGAGCTAAGTACGACCGTTTTGGCCACAGTGCTTTTGATGGCCAGGGGTTTACTAATTTTGAAGATATCTTTAGCCGGTTTGGTGGTTTTCGCAATGATTTTGGCGGCCTGGGGGATATTTTTGATATGCTTTTTGGCGGCGGGGGCCCAAGACAAAGACAGGGCCCTGAAAAGGGTGCCAATATGCGGGCCGATTTGGAAATTTCTTTTAAAGAAGCTGCCTTTGGGGTGGAAAAGGAAGTTAAGATACCGCGCGTGGAAAATTGTGGCACGTGTAACGGTAGCGGGGCTGCTCCAGGCAGTGTACCGCAGCCTTGTGTGGCCTGTGCCGGCGCCGGACAAATTCAATTTACCCAAAATACCCTTTTGGGCCGCGTTATTCAGACACGCCCTTGTGAGCGGTGTCGAGGCAGCGGGAAGATTATTGAAAAACCATGTGCCACTTGTCACGGAACGGGACGGGTGCGCCGGACGCGCCATATTAACGTGAAAATTCCGGCCGGGGTAGACAACGGCACCAGGTTACGTGTTTCGGGTGAAGGGGAAGCCGGACCGTACGGCGGTCCTCCGGGCGATCTTTACGTATATATTTCTGTTCGCCCTCACCGTATTTTTGCGCGGGAGGGTAATGATATTATCTGTGAAATACCTCTTTCTTTTGCTCAGGCCGCCTTAGGCGATGAAATAGAAGTACCTTCCCTGGAAGGGACGGCGAAAATACGTATTCCCGAAGGAACCCAGCACGGAACGGTTTTTCGATTGCGTAACCAGGGTATTCATAGCCTTAATGGATATGGGCGGGGTGATCAGCACGTTATAGTTAAAGTGGTTACCCCTGCCAAATTAACCGAGCCGCAAAAACAAATACTACGTGAGCTTGCGCGTCTAAGCGGCGAGAGTCCGTCCGGGGTTGAAAAAGGGTTTTTTGGAAAAATGAGAGATGCCTTTACCGGATAAAGAATGCTAGAAAAGGTAAAAAAAGTAGCGCTAACCTCCCTGGGTTGTAAAGTAAACCAGTACGATGCCGCCGCTTTAACCAATTTATTTGAAAAAAGAGGCTATAAGGTCGTAAGTTTTTCGGAAGAAGCCGATATTTACGTAATTAATACCTGTACCGTCACCCATTTGGCCGACCGTAAGTCACGGCAATTAATTCGCCGGGCAAAAAGAATGAACCCTGTTTCTTTAGTAATAGTAACGGGTTGTTACGCCCAGGTTTCTCCGGAAGAAGTAAAAAATATTCCCGAAGTAGATGTGGTAGCCGGAACGCGTAGCCTGAATCAAGTGGTTGATTTGGTCGAAAAAATTTACCTTGGAGAATCTATAGAGACAAGGTATAATCTGGTAGGTAGGTTTAATTGCGTTCAGCCTTACGAAGAATTACCGGTTCTATCAATGACCGAACGTACCCGGGCGTACGTAAAAATACAAGAAGGATGCAATAATTTTTGTACTTACTGTATCATCCCTTATGCCAGGGGACCATTACGCAGCCGGCAGCCGGAAAAGGTTTTAGATGAAGCTGCCTCTTTGCTCCAAAAGGGTTTTAAAGAAATTGTCCTCACCGGCATTCATATTGGAGCTTACGGTCAGGACATGGAAAGTCAAATTAACTTAACTAATTTGCTTTCTTTTTTAACAAATATTCCCGCCTTAAAGAGATTACGGCTTAGCTCTATTGAACCTCAGGATGTTAACCCGGCGCTAATAAAATTTATAGCTACCCAGCCAAAAATATGCCGTCATTTCCATATTCCCTTACAAAGTGGCGATAACGAAATATTACGGAATATGGGAAGACGTTATAATGTTAGGGAATACCGTGACCTGGCTAATTTAATCAGGGAGCGAATTAAAGGGGTAGCCCTAACAACGGATTTAATAGTTGGTTTTCCAGGGGAAACAGAGCAACAATTTAAAAACACTTGTTTATTTGTTCGGGAAATAGCTTTTTCCCGTTTACACGTGTTTAAATATTCACCCCGCCCGGGTACTTTGGCGGCCACGTTTCCCAACCAGGTAAAAGAACCGGTGAAAAAAGAACGCAGTGAGCTTCTTATTTCTTTAGGTAAAGAACTAGCACATTCTTTTGCTTTGCAACACGTAGGACATGAGGTGAATGTTTTGGTAGAAGAGGAAGCCGGTTTTTATCCCGGTTACCTGAAGGGACTTACCGATAATTATTTGACGGCGATATTTCCGGGTTCCTTAGAATTACGTGGTCAGATTGTTAAGGTAAAAGTAAAAGGGGTGGAAAATAATTTACTAAAAGGAATGATAATTTAATTATTTTTAAAAAATTATGATAATTTTATCTTTTAAAGCAGGAGTTTAATAATTATAGCTAGAATATAAATATAAAGTTGAATCAAAGACAGGAAAAAGGAGGTGAATTAATGCAGGAGTGTATTTTTTGTAAAATTGTCAGAAAAGAAACCCCGGCCGACATTATTTATGAAGACGATGAAGTTATCGTTTTAAGGGATATTCGTCCGGTGGCTCCTGTTCACCTTTTGTTAATCCCCAAGAAGCATATACCTACTTTTTTTGACTTAAGAGAGGAAGATGCCCCTATTATAAATAAATTGCATATAACCGGTGCCAAAATGGCCGAGAAATTGGGGTATAAAGATAAAGGCTTTCGTTTGGTATCAAATTGCCAACAAGACGCAGGCCAGTTAATTTTTCATGTTCATTATCATTTAATTACCGGTCGTCCCCTCCATTGGCCTCCTGGTTAAATCTTCATTGACGGTAATAGGTAGTTTGGGATATAATTTAACCAAGTTTTATTTAACTTTAATTTTATTTTAACGGAGGTTTTTATTTTGCTAGATGGTTTAACGGAGGGAGGGGAAAAACTATGGCCGAAATACGTGTTGGTAAAAATGAATCCCTGGACAGTGCCCTCCGGCGTTTTAAAAGAACCTGCCAAAAAGCAGGGGTTATGGCCGAAGCCAGGCGGCATGAACATTACGAAAAACCAAGCGTTCGAAGGAAAAAAAAGGCTGAAGCAGCCCGGAGAAGAAATAAATACCGCTTTTAAAGGATAAAGATATTAAGAAGATAAAGTAATCGGTAAAAAAGTACCCGGTAATTTTTGGACCGGGTATTTTTATTTGTAAATATTCAAGTCAACTAATAGCGGGGATAACATTACTCCTCAGAAAATAGATTAAATAGTTCCCTCTCCCTCGAAGGGAGAGGGCTAGGGTGAGGGTGAAAGGTGAAAAACGCCCCCTCCCCCTAACCCCCTCCCGCAAGGGGAGGGGG
>DMDI01000004.1 GCA_003445555.1 Desulfotomaculum sp.
AAAGAACGTCCCCTTGCTTCCCTCTGAATTAAAAATTTAAGGCTTTGTTCAAAAACGTTGTCCGCCCGAAAGTATTGTTATCTGGAAGGTTGTAACCCTGCCGCAAAAAGCATATCCAGGTCTTTTTGGATTTCGTCACCGGGTAAAGTAAGATAACCTCCCACCATCATTCCGTTAATAGCCAGGCGTAAAGCCGCAGCCTGTTTTTCTTTAAGGGACAGTTCCCGTCCCCCGCATAAGCGTAAGACTGAACGGGGCATGATTAAACGAAAGATAGCTACGGTCTTTAAAATTTCTTCTACCGGCAAGGGTTTTTGTCCGGCCAAAGGTGTACCCGGAATGGGGTTTAAAATATTCACCGGCACCGAACGCACCCCCAGTTCCCGCAGCTCCAGGACCATTTCCAACCGGTCGGTCATACTTTCTCCCAGGCCAATGATTCCTCCCGAACAAACTGCAAGACCGGCCGATTTTGCGGCCTGGATGGTGGCCACCCGGTCCTTGAAGGTATGGGTGGTACAAATGCGTGGAAAAAAACGGCGCCCGGTTTCTAAATTATGATGGTAGGTGGTTACCCCGACTTCTCTTAATTGCCGGGCTTTTTCCTGATCAATACTGCCTAAAGAGGCGTGCAGTTCCAGGCGGGTTTCGGCCCGCAACACCCGGTAAATTTCCAATATCTGCTTAAAATCTCTCTCCTTAGTACTTCGTCCGCTGGTTACCAGGGAAAAATGCCTTACGCCGGTATTTTCTACCCTCCGGGCCTTTTCCAAAGCCTTTTTCGGACTAATCAGCGGGTATACTTCCACCCCAGTCCGGTAGCGGGATGACTGGGCGCAAAAGCGGCAGTCTTCCCGGCAAAGTCCCGAGCGGGCATTAATAATGGAACAAAGTTCCACCTCCCGGCCCCAGAAACGTTCCCGTACTTCCTTAGCCAGGCTTAATAACTCCCCTAATTTTTCTAGCGGCCAGCCGGCCAGTTCAAAAGCTTCTTCTGGGGACAAGCCCTCTCCCGCCAGAACCTTGCCCTTAATTTCTTGTCCCGTAATAAGAGCCATGTTATTACCCCCGGATATTTTTACGCTTTTATGTCAACCTATATTTAAAACTTGGTTAACAATTAATCATAGTTTATTATATATCATGAAGTCTCAGGTAAAGTCAATGTAGGGGCGTTAAATTTAACGCCCCTACAATTTTAAAAAGCCCGTTAAGTGGTTAAGTGGTTAAGTGACATTCAGAGTATGGATTGAACTGACGCCGGGAACAGAAGAGACAATAGCTATTTCTGCAGGAATCGATCTCTCACTATGCGGGCAAACAGGCGCAGGTCGTCAATGTTTTTGCGTAAAATGCCGATGAGGATTTCCGGGTCAATCCTGATGTAATCATGGACGATGACGTTACGAAATTGCGCCATTTTCTTAAAATTATCCAGGCGATTGTGAGGCAGGTAGCCTGCTTCCGTCAGGACGACCATAATATCTTTATAATCCTGCGGTTCACACAACTCAAGGTCTGCAATAAGGTGGTTGCCAATATCCAGACAGGCTTCCACAACCAGGTGCAGGGTACGTTCGATGTATCGCCGGAGGATCTTGTTTTCCTTGAGTTCGTTTAGCCTGACATTGGTTTTTTCTTCTAGGTCACTGATGTATTCGGCCAGCAATTGGGCTCCCTTTTTTAGTTTTATTCTTCAATTTTACGTTAGCCTCTTTCTTTACCTTTGTCAGGTATAACCAGATTCACCTCTAGAGTTGACGCATAAAATCGCGGCCGATTTCAATGCAGTGGCGATATTAGTCATTTCTTCTAATGAGTTTCTTAACCTCATATCTTTCTTTTGACTCTTTGATAAACAAGGCAATTTGTTCAGCCTTCTTATTATAATATTTACGCAACATTAATTGTTCAGGATGTGCTCTTTCGCTTATATACGCAGAAAAATCCTTCATTTCATGTAAAGCTTCGGCAAGTGTAATTGGTTCGTTATGGCATTTTAGGCCGGGAAATGCTTTTGTATAATATTCAATTGTTTTTCCCATCAGGATAGTAAAAATATCTACTTCGGTTATTAACATTCCCGATTCGAGGGTGTGTTTTGTCCACGAAACCGTATCTTTTAAAATAAGTTCTTTTAAAGATACCCAATTGTCATTAACCCATGTACTTGGTCTTTTGCGGCAGACTAAAATACAATCATACCTGATGTTACCTTTACTTGAATGAAATCCACTTTTGCCTTCTGATCTCACAATAGGTGTAGCTGAAATATAAAATCCTGCATCCAGCAGAATCTTCCCTATACCTTCCCAAGCCCATAACTTATTGTGGTGAAAAGTGAATATTAATAGTCCTTCGTCTTTGAGGACGCGGTGACATTCATTAAGTACCTTTTTTAAGCCCTCATTAAAGAACTCTATTGTTTTCCCCATTTTTTCATTCTGCACAATTTCATGGGGACGGTTAGATAGTTCCGGAGTAAACCATGGATATAAATCTTTTAGTCCAAGCCGTAACCACGTATAAAAGAAATCGGCAAGTTCAGAATACTGGATATTGTCAAAGTAAGGGGGGTCGGTAATAACAGCATCTACTGATTTATCGGGGATAAAAAATAAATCTTCGGCTGTATCGCAACGGAGTAAGGCTGCCCGGTCAGTTTTCCTAAGCTCAGCAAAACTTTGCACCAGACTGCCTTCAATACATTCATCACCTGTGTGTTTGCTGAACCGTTTATGATCGCTGGTAGACAACCGCTCATAAGGTTTTTTGCAAAATAATTTGGCGCGCCGTACTTTTTCAAAACATTTAGTAAATGTACCCCTTCCGTATTCCGTTCCCCAGACATTATTTTCTGTTGGCCGCTCAATAGGGTGATAAGCATGAAGCCCGAAGAAGAGGGAAATCTTATGCCATTCTATTTCGTATTTGCAAAACATATTATTTGAATCCAGGCAATCTGAAAAGGCAACAAGCATCAATTCACGGATATTTATATCTTGAATTTTCAAAATATCTTCTAAAAGATTAGATAAGCACAATAATTGTCTCTCATTGAACAAATCTTTAAAATGGGTATAGCCGTGGTTCACCGGGCGCGGATCGCTGCGTCCTTCTGTTGGGATTTTTTGGTGAGAAATGAGCAATTCATCTTTGCGTTTATTAAACGCCTCTTTAGCCTTTTCTAATAAAGCAAGATCATCAGAATCTACCCGCTTAAAGAACCTTCCGCATAAATTACAATAACCTTCTAACCCGTAAAGTTCTTCATCCAAATGCCCTCCGTTTTCATTTACAGCTCCCAGAATCCGTTGCTCTTTTCCACACTCATAACAGTAAAAAATTCCCTTTGACGCTACTCCTTTACGCGGATCAAAAATCTGACCGCATTCAGGGCATAGTGTTTTGGAATCATAGCCGACTGTTTCAATGATCTGTGAACATTTAGGACATAAAACAATATTAATATGATTTCGCCGCGATAACTCATAATTCGGAAATAACCTGACGCGTGACCCGCAATAGTTACACTTTGCAACTTTTACCCAAAAGAAATACATAACTTCTGCGTCGTGACCTTTTGGGCATCTTGTACGATAATATTGTTTAATGAAGCTACCAGCACCCTTTTCCA
>DMDI01000202.1:0-5134 GCA_003445555.1 Desulfotomaculum sp.
CTTAGGGTAATCAAACTCCTCTGTTTTAGTGTTAACCACGATGTATTTATCGGTTTTCTCCCCGAAATAAACCTCCGGCCGGCTTACGTTTAAGTTAGTGGTGGTAACAGGTGGAATGTCTTTAATGATAAAATACGGCAGCCCTTCGGCCGTAACCTCATTTACCGGGCTCATGGTAACACCGTAACCGTGCGTGTATTTAAGGTGCTGGTTGACCCACGTTTTAGCCTTCTCCGTTAAATTTTCCTGGTTTAACTCCCGCGCCGAGAGCATGACCTGTTGGTAGCGTCCGTTAATCCGGTAACGGTCTACATCTATATCTTTAAACTCATAATACAGGCGTATTTCTTGCAGTTGGCTGTATGTTTGCTGCAGGGGGCGGTAGTCCCACAGACGGATATTCTTAATAGTTTCCTGGTTATCCAGGATATCACCGGCCGTTAAGTACTTACCGGCCGGGAAAAACTTTTTTTCCATTTTATCCAAGCCGTAGGCCAGGCGGGTATACTTAATGCCGTTTTCGATAAAAGGCTTTTCCCGTTCTAGTTCATTGGGTACGACCACAAATTTTTGCACTAAAGAAGGATAAATACCGCCAATTACAATAGCCGCTGCCACTAAGAACCCAACGGCATAAAGGATTAATTTATAACGCCTTAAAAAAAGATTAACCAAAATGGTCAGAGCCGTAAGGAGGGCAATAAAAAACATTATTTTATAAGCCAGGAGGTTGGCGTGAATATCCGTATAACCAGGGCCGTAAACCACCCCCCGTTCAGAGTAAAAAATTGAGTACTGTTTAAGTAAATACCCCCAGGCCAAAATGAAGAAGAAAACAGCCGCCAGAATAGAGAGGTAATATCGGGGGGAAGGAGATTTAAACAGGCTGGTTAGCCGGCCCTGGAGTGTTTTAGTGAGAAGATAAATAAGGACCACGGCCAAAACAATTAAGAGCACCAGCCAGACTAATAATTTGTATAAATACTGGTAAAAAGGAAGTTGGAAAATATAAAAACCAAGGTCCCGGTTAAAAAAGGGATCTTTAATTCCAAAGAGGCTGGGGTGTAAAAATTTTTGGATGATCATCCAGTCTCCCGTAACCGCCTGACTGACCAGAAAGGCTATGACTAAGCTGACTATAAGATAAGTTAGGTTTAGCCGGCGCGCGTTAATAAAACGGCCCCAAAAGGATGGCTTTAATTCAACTACCCCGTCTGCTGTTTGATGTTGGGTAGTGGTCATTTTTAAAACGGCTCTCCGGGTAAATAACAGGTTAAGAAAAAATAAAATGAAGGTAACTATGCCTACGGCCAGGCGCAAGCCTATTTCGGAAAGCAAGATGGTAAGGTAAACTTTCTGGTAATTTAAGGAGGAAAACCAGAGCCAGTCGGTGTATAAATGGGCTCCTCCCTTAAATAAGAGATAAATAAACAGTAAAAGAATAATAACTCCTATAGTAACCCAACGTGAATAACGCGGCATTAAATAATCTCCTCAGTTTATTAAATTATTAACTCGCTTAATTTATTAACCGTTTATTTACATAGGTTTGGGTATTTTTTGCGCTTCATCAGCTTCATGTTTTAATTTGGCCTGACAAAAAGTACAGACTCCTATGGATGATTTCTTTTTTGGCCTGTCTTCCTCATTGTTGTATGGGTTAGATTTTTTAGGTTCTTCTGGCTCAATTTTTCGCCCGCACAACATACACCTATTAACCACCGAATTTCCCCCTAAATTAATTTGTTAGCACTAAATACATTCTAAAGCTAGTTGTTTGCTGCTGTCAAGTTTATTTCAAAAGGAAAAGGTAGACAACCCGCTGAAAGAATAGTAAAATAAATCAGCCAAAAATAAAAAGCAAAGGCTAAAAAGGAGTGGTTTTTCGGTGCTGCCGAAACAAAAGGTTCTATTTATTTTAACCGGCTGTTTATTTTTAGTTTTGGTGGTGAGTGCATGGGCAGTGGCCGCCAACAAAACAGTAAAGCTGGTGGTTAACGGACGGGAGGTTATGGCTGACCCTCCGCCTTTTTTGTACCAGAACCGGATTTTTGTTCCGTTAAGGGCAGCCGCTGAGGCGTTAGACGCCAAGATAAGTTGGGAAGCAAAAAATCAAACGGTGATAGTTGACCGGCGGGGTGGGTCAGAAGGAAAACAAGGGGAAGGACCAACGGCGGAAAAAGGAGCTCTTTACCTGCAGGGTATGGAGAAAAACTTTATTACCGCGACCGACTTAAAAAATTTACTTGACGACGATCACGATAACGACCTGGCTGACTTTCGGGCGGGACATAATGAGGGGGATAATAAATATAATGACCCTTTGGTTTTAGATGTGAGACCTCAAAAAGAATATACGGCCGGTCATATCCCTGGGGCCATCTGGCTTGCGCCGGCGGCAGAAATGGGTAAAAATGAAAATATTGCGGCCTTGCGTCAGGCGTTAAAAGCTCATACAGCTAAAGGGGCGCGCAATGAGGTAGTGGTTTATTGCGCTACTTCCCACGAGGCCGGACTGGTTTGCGGAGTCTTGGGTACTTATGGTGTAAGCGCGAAAAACTTACGTTATGGCTATGCCATCGCCTGGGAAGGGAGTAAGGCGGCCGATACCCCCATTAAGGGCCCGCGGGAAGATAAAGATGGGTCTACGGTACCTTATTCTTCAGGGTGAAGAAAATGTAACTAATACCTGCGGGTCAGGTAGAATTTTCTGGGAATATATTTAGTTTTTTTATTTAACCTTAATCTTAGATTGTTATAGACTTTTATAAATTTTTATGGTTAGTTTTAATGGATTAACTTATGTCTTTAAAATTAACTTTTTCTAAAAGGCCTCCTTTTCCCCTTTTTGTCTTAAAAGGCCTTGGACTTTTAAAGGCAAACCAAATAAATTAATGAAACCGGTGGCGTCGGCCTGGCGGTAAATTTCGTCTTGACCAAAGGTAGCCAGTTCCTGGTGGTATAAGGAATAGGGTGAGCTGGCGCCGGCGGGAGTGCAGTTTCCTTTGTAAAGCTTCAGGCGCACTTTTCCCGTAACTGTCTGCTGGGTGACCTTTATAAAAGCATCCAGGGCTGTTTTGAGCGGGGAAAACCATAAGCCGTCGTAAACCAGTTCGGCGTAACGCTGCGCAACTATATCCTTAAAGTGCATAGTTTGGCGGTCCAAAGTTAAATATTCCAATTCCCGGTGCGCCAGGTAGAGTATGGTACCTCCTGGTGTTTCGTATACCCCGCGTGACTTCATTCCCACCAGGCGATTTTCCACTAAATCTACCACTCCAATACCATTTGCCTGACCCAGCCGGTTTAACTCTTCCACCAGGGGCACGGCCGGCATTTGTTTACCGTTAATTTCCCTGGGGAGGCCTTCCACAAAGGAAATCTCCACGTAGGCAGGTAAATCAGGGGCTTTTTCCGGCGGAACGGTAAGCTGCAGCAGCCCTAGAGGTGGTTCTTTGGCCACGTCTTCTAAGTCTCCGCCCTCGTGGCTCAAGTGCCAGAGGTTGCGGTCCCGGCTATAGGGATCTTTTTTGGTAACCGGGATAGGAATATTTCTGGTGGCCGCGTAATCAATAGCTTCATCACGGGAGCGAATATCCCACTCGCGCCAGGGGGCAATAATTTTTAAGGCAGGGTCAAGAGCTTTAACGCTCAGCTCAAAACGGACCTGGTCGTTGCCCTTACCGGTAGCGCCGTGGGAAATCGCCTCAGCTCCTTCTTTTTGGGCGGTTAAAACCAGGTATTTAGCAATTAAAGGGCGGGCTATGGACGTGCCTAAAAGATATTTGCCTTCGTAAACCGCCCCGGCTTGTAAGGCTGGAAAAATATATTCTTCAATAAATTCTTGTTTTAAATCTTCCAGGTAAAATTTACTGGCGCCGCTTTTTAAGGCTTTTTCCTTTAAGGGGGCCAGTTCCTCTCCCTGGCCCAAATCTGCCGCCAGGGCAATAACTTCGCAGTGGTAATTTTCTTTAAGCCAGGGAATAATAATAGAGGTATCCAGGCCGCCTGAATAAGCTAAAACTACTTTTTTGACCATTTTTTAAACCCCTCTCAATATTTGGGCGTATGGCAAATACGCCCCTACAATTTGGACAATTTGATATATAGGCGTATGGCACAATACGCCCCTACATTTTTGAAACGTTTATTATTACAAAATAAGACTTAAAATAGCTTTTTGGACGTGCAATCTATTTTCCGCTTCATCCCACACTACCGCGTGGGGCCCGTCAATAATGTCTGCCGTGACCTCTTCGCCCCGGTGAGCCGGCAAGCAATGCAAAAAAATAAAATCCGGCTTGGCGTGTTTTACTAATTCAGCATTTACCTGGTAAGGGGTAAAAGCTTTTCTTCGTTGTTTTTGTTCCGCCTCCTGACCCATGCTGGCCCAGACATCGGTGATTATTACATCCGCGTTTACCACGGCTTTTGCCGGGGAATTTAAAATTTCAATATGGCTTCCGGTTTGCCGGGCAATATGTCTGGCCAGGGCAATTACCTTTTCCGCGGGAGGATATTCTTCAGGAGTAGCGATAAAAAACGACAAGCTCAGTTTTGCGGCCGCAATAAGTAAAGAATGACAAACGTTATTGCCGTCTCCCACGTAAGTTAATTTCAAATCGACTAAATTCCCTTTATAGTCCCGGATTGTTTGCAAGTCAGCCAGCACCTGGCAGGGATGGTACAAGTCAGAAAGTCCATTGATTACAGGAATATCGGCGTAAAGCGCCAGTTCTTCCAAGTCTTCCTGGGCGTAAGTGCGCCCAACCAGGCCGTCTAAATAACGGGACAGGACGCGGGCCGTGTCCGCGATGGTTTCGCCCCGCCCCAACTGTAAATCGTTAGCGTTAAGATAAAGAGCGCGTCCACCCAGATGATACATGGCTACTTCAAAAGATACTCTGGTACGGGTGGAAGCTTTTTGAAAAATCATTCCTAAAGTTTTTCCGGTCAGGGTGGAAGTTTGCGGCTCCCCCTTTTTTTGCCTTTGTTTTAATTCCGCGGTTAAATCTAAAATATATTTTATTTCGGCAGGAGTAAATTCGGCTAAAGAAAGTAAATCTCTTCCCTTTAAATTTTTTGCTGGCCATGGCGGCCCGCCCCCACCTTCCCTCCCCCTTGAAGGGGGAGG
>DMDI01000202.1:5346-5978 GCA_003445555.1 Desulfotomaculum sp.
CCTTTCCCTTATTTTCAGGTTAAATTTGTTCCTTCCCGCCTGTCTGGCAGGCTTGCTACTCTTTGTAGTATTGTTACCTTCTCTACCTGTCAGCCTGTCTGGCAGGCTAAAAAAACCTGGCTTATTATATTTACGGCCCAATCTATTTCCGACCGGGTGACGATAAGCGGGGGCAGGAAACGCAAAATATGCTGTTCAATTCCGTTAATTAATAGTCCTTGCTCCATGCACCGGCGTACTATCTCCGGACCGTTTTGGTTTTGGTTTAATTCTATGGCCAGCATCAAGCCCATTCCCCTCACTTCCCGGATAAAAGGAAAGCGCTGGGCCAAAAGGATCAGTTGCTCCTTAAAATAATCCCCGGTTAAAGACACGTGTTCGATAAGGCCATGATTTAACAGGTACTCAAGCACGGCTAGGCCAACGGCGCAGGCCAGAGGATTACCCCCAAAGGTAGAAGCATGGTTTCCGGGTTGAAAAGCCAGGGCAAATTCTTCTTTTGCCACCATAGCCCCAATCGGAAATCCGCTGCCCAGGCCTTTAGCCAGGGTAAAAATATCCGGGGTAATCCCGTAGTGTTGAAAAGCCAAAAATTTACCCGTCCGGCCCAGCCCGCACTGTACTTCATCAAA
>DMDI01000210.1 GCA_003445555.1 Desulfotomaculum sp.
TTTCCGTGCTTCTTGAATTTCTTTATCAGTAGGTTTGAACCCTTCCCATATACCTCCAAGTTTGACTATATTTTTCTCTGTACGAGGTTGATATTTCTCCTTTAAGAATGTTACAAAATCGACAACCTCGGCTAATTTTTCCTCTGGCAATTGTTTAATAGTATCGATAATTTGTTGTCGATATTGTTCTGATAATGCCATTTTTATACCTCTTCTCCCATTACTTTACCATTATACATTATAACGATAAGTGCAAATGACTTTTTTTCAATCAATTCTTTGTTTCATATTATTTTACTCTGTTTATCTTGTAAATCCTGTCAAAAGTCTTCCTACTCTAAATATCCCGTCTGCCGGTAACTGAAATATTCA
This sequence comes from Desulfotomaculum sp., assembly GCA_003445555.1. Classification (GTDB taxonomy): domain Bacteria; phylum Bacillota; class Desulfotomaculia; order Desulfotomaculales; family Nap2-2B; genus SCADC1-2-3. The sequence continues at coordinate 373 of DMDI01000210.1, forward strand.
TTCCCGGCTATGACCAGATGGTCCTGCAAACTAATTCCTACCGTTTGCAAGGCACTCTTTATCTGTCCGGTAATCTTATCGTCGTTATCCGACGGCTCCGCCACGCCGCCAGGGTGGTTATGGGCAACTATCACACTAACGGCACGGTGTTTTAAGGCCCCTTCCACAATCTTACGCGGAAAAGCCACCGCTTCTGATACTGTGCCCTCGCTTAGATTTTCTGCGTGGATCAACTGGTTCTGGCTGTCCAGATACACCACCCGCATCACTTCATTTTTCTTACTGCCGATAGTAGCTTTAAAGTATTCAAACAAATGGGTTGTTTTGGTGAACTGTATCTCCTCATTTCTGGCTCGCTCCTCGAATACAAAACCAAGCGTATCATTCAACAGTTTCAGATAAACGGCTGTTCGTTCTCCAACGCCTTTAATTTCCTGTAATTCTTCTTTTTCAGCGCTGAACACCCCGCCAAGTGTTTTGAATTTTGCCAGCAAATCCTTGGAAATTGGTTTAGTATCACGATTTGGGAATACAAAAGTCAACAACAATTCCAAGACCTCGTAATCGTGAAAACCATCCAAACCCGATTTAATAAACCGTTCCCGCAACCTTTTGTGATGGCCAAGATAGGGCTTATTTTTTACTGCTTCTGAGGACAAAACTTTTTCCAATCGCACTTGTCGCAATCTTTCTTATTTTTTGGATTCCGCCTGAATCGCAGGGTGGTAATACCTGTTATTGTGTCCGATATGGTTTTGCATGCCAAGTCCAACTGCTTCGGTGTAGTTAATACCTCAATCCGGACCTGCTTTTTTGCGTCTAAAAAATGCACATAGGCTTTGTTTACTTTAAGATTAAGCGCTTGCCGGGCGGCAATGGTATAGAGTTGTACCTGTAAAGTCAGTTCTTCGTCCAAACGTTTTTCATTGCCGGTCTTAAAATCCACCACTTCTAGAATACTTTCATCGGCATTTTCTCTTTTCAGCAGGTCAATACTCCCGGAAATGAGCGCGTTTTCAACATCCATTTCAAAATTACGCTCCGTATTCACGGATAGGGTAAAATCTTCCCGCCACATCCCAATATATCTTAACACACTTCGAAGAGCGCTACGCTTTAAGGTATCCTGTTGGTTTTCTGCTGCATAACAGGGTTTTTTGCCGTGGGCTCATGTATAGATGCGCCGTAAATTTGCTTCCCGGGCTATATTTACGGCCTGTATGTGTTCCGCCGGAGAAACCCGCCGGGATAATTCCGGATAATTTTTTGCTTTATGAGCCGGGTAGTACTGCTTCATAACGTTGATAAAAGTGTGAGGAGAAATTTCGGTAGCCAAAAAATTCATTACAGCCTCTGTGCCGGCTAAACCTTGAGGCAAAACCAGGTGGCGGACTAAAAGACCCTGGGTAGCAATACCCTGTTCATTTACCTGTAAATCTCCCACCTGACGGTGCATTTCTTTCACGGCTTCTTTGGCCACCGTAAAGTAGCGCGGGGCCCGGCTGTATTTTTCTGCCGTTTGGTCGTTCCCGTATTTTAAATCGGGCATGTATATGTCTACTATCCCCTCTAATAAACGTAAGGTGGGTATGGCATCATAGCCTCCGGAATTATATACTAAAGGCACTTCTAAACCATCTGTCACGGCTAAAACTAAAGCCTCTAAAATTTGCGGGACATAATGACTGGGAGAAACAAAATTAATGTTATGACAGCCCATGTCTTGAAGTTCTAGCATTACACGGGACAACCTTTCAGAAGAAATAGCCCTCCCCTCACCGTACTGGCTGATTTCGTAATTTTGACAAAAACAACAGGCCAGGTTGCAGTACGTAAAAAAAATTGTTCCTGAACCGTACTGTCCGACCAGACCATTTTCTTCGCCAAAATGAGTACCCCAACTGCTTACCACCGCTTCCCGGCCACCCCGGCAAAAACCTTTTATTTCCTGCAAACGGTTAACGTGGCATTCTCTGGGGCAAACGGTACAATCAGCTAGCCTGCTTACTGCCTGTTGGGCCCGTTCTTTTAGCTCAGCTAAAGAAAGGGCCAGGTAACTTGCCATTTTTCAACCGTCCTTCTCTAGCGGTATTTCAACGTCTAACAAAGGGGCATGTTGTTGAGCCCCGTACACATCGCCGTCACCCAGGTGACCAGAGGGCACCGGCCGCACCAGGGTAGCTTTAATAGCCAGGGCAGCCGGGAATTCCACCACTGAGAGTACCCGGTTAATATCCAAGCCATAAAGCCGGGCAAAAAGCGCGGCGTTTAAGGCGCCACTCTTACGAACTTTTTCAAAAGAACGCTCTTCAGGAAAAATTATATCCAGCGTCAGTTCAAAGGGTCCAGCGTTTTTACTGCGGATTACTTTAGCTAAGGATTTAAGCTTGACTTTAGTCATAATTATAACCATTCCTTTTTTAGGTACAAAACTTTAATGAAAGCATTTTTTTCAGGCCTGTTCCTCAGTCATAATTATTTGTTCCTCTTGGTAAATTTTTTAAGGTAGAATGGCAGGGGGGTTAAATTTAAATTCCTCATAGGTGTACTATTTCCACTGGAAATAAGGCGCAAGGGTCATCTACCTCCAGTAAATGATAAATATGAAAATTAAAAACTTCCCCGGTGGCAAAATCAGAGGGGGAGTAAGGAAAGGCTAAGTTGCCGGCGGTAGCTATCCGTTCCGGATAATCAGCGTGCAACATCGTGGTCCGGGCAAAGCCGCAAATGGTGTTGGCAATTTCCTGGGTTGGGGCTACCGCTTCAATTATGATTCCTAACTCGTGGGCTCTGGTGGTCTTTACCGGTTCACCTGCCCCCATTACCCCATTTAAGCCGTAAAGTTTAAAGTCCAGGTAGTAACGGTAATTTTCCCGGCTAAAGTTATCCTTTACTCTCTCCCTAACTCTTTCCATTAAAATTTTTATGTTTTTAATCATTACCGGGTCCCGGCAGCCGGCAAGGCAAACAGTCCGGAAACCAATCCTTTTTACCCCTTCTATTTTAACCGTATATTGAGCGGCCGGAATAAAACGACTGCCCGATACCCGGACTATCCGGTTCTGTCCAGACGGATTATTTTCCTGCTTAAACTGACAGGCTGATAAATTAAGCATCCCTCCTGGCCCGGGTAAAAGCAAGGGATTGCTCTTTTCGTAAAGGGTATGGGCGGCCACTGAAGTGACGGTACAACAGCGCAGAGGGTTAAGCGGCTCTACCGTAAAGGAATGGTGATTTAAAACGCCAAAAAGACAATCGCTTCCACTTCCCGGGGTGGCCGCAATTGCGCCGCATTCTAAGATTTTTCCCAGATGAAAAGCCGGTCCGGGCGCAAAACCGGCGACTATGGCCGAGGCGGCAAAAACTGCCGGGTCGTAGGCCCGGCCGGCTAAAATTACCCGGGCTCCTTCGTTCAAAGCCCGAATAAATGGTTCAGCTCCCATTTGACCAACTATTCTAACGGCCTCAATAATATCATGTTCTTTTATGGCCGAAACTGACCCAAGGGGACTTAACTTGCCCTGGCGCAACTTGGTTAATAAAAAGTCCCGTTCAATTTCGGCGTGAATTAAAGCCATCTTAAAATTAAGCTTTTTTTCCGCCGCAATTTCGCGCACAATTTGAGCGGTCCAGGATAAATGGGGTTGCCCGCCGCTTCCCCCTGCCGTGCCTACAATTACCGGTATCCCTAAATCAAAACCGGCGGCAAGCATTAGGGTCAAATCCCGTTTAACGGCCAGACGCCCGGTAAAGGATACGCCCGCTCCTAAATAGTAGGGACCTGGGTCGGTAGAGCCGGCGTCGGCCGCAATTAAGTGCGGCTTTTTCTTTAAACCGGCCGCAAAAGAACTTTCCGGAAAGCCATAGCCTAAAATTGCCGTAGGGGAAAGAATCCGGTATTCAGCCAATAAAACTTCTCCCTGTTAGCCTAAGTTATTTTTTATCCAGTTAATCGCCCGGTCAAGCCGTTCCAGGCATTTTGTATGACCAAGCGTAACTATAATGTCAAAAAGCCCGGGACCAAATGTTTTACCGGTTAAGGCCAGGCGGGTGGGGTGAATTAATTTACTGCCGGCAACTCCCAAAGTATGGCTTAAATTACGGTAAGCTGTTTCTACCGTAGGTAAATCAAAAGGTTCTGTTTTAGCCAATACTTCCCGTCCGTGCGCTAAGATTTCTACGGCGTCCGACGGAGAAAAAAACTTACGGACTCCCTTTTCTTCGTAATCAAAATCAGTCTTAAAAAAGTAGGTGGCCGCTT
>DMDI01000209.1:0-736 GCA_003445555.1 Desulfotomaculum sp.
AATGCAACCGGCTAAATGCCTAACTATCACAGCATATTTTTTTGGCGAAAGCTCTCCTGATAAATAATCAGGCAGGTTCTGTTCAACCTTTTTGCACCGCATTGTTCCTCACTTCCTTAACAAGTAATTTTGAATAGACTTGCGGGCTGTATGAAGCCTTGACTTAACGGTACCCACTGGAATACCCAAGGTATTGGCCACCTCCCTATTTTTAAGGCCAAAGCCGTAATATAGAACAAGGGTAGCCCGGTATTCCGGGGTAAATGTGGCCAGCACGTTTTTCAGGTCGAGATTTTCTTCGACGGTGTTCATATTTTCTAAGAATGTATTCTCCCGGGTCAGGTTGGCACAAGACCTTTGTTCCCGCTGTTTCTTCCTTAAAATATCTTTGCAACAATTGACTACCACCCGGTAAAGCCAGGTTTGAAATGTGCTGTTATAACGAAAAGAGGCGAGTTTTAAATAGCAGCGCAGAAAAGCGTCTTGTACCGCGTCCTGGGCGTCCTGCTCGTTTTGCAGGATGACGTAGGCCAGGCGGTAGGCAAAGGGGGTATAATGTTCTATAATTTGATTGAACGCCTGCCGGTTACCCGATTTTGCTTCTTTGATAATATCTTCTTCAGATTTTTCCGGAAACAGAAAAACCACCTCTTCAAGGGTCAGGTCTTGCACCTCTTACCAAGACCCCTTACCTGCGCAGGACCTGGCCCCTGGTCAAGGGGACAGGTACATTGAC
>DMDI01000209.1:834-4250 GCA_003445555.1 Desulfotomaculum sp.
GTCAAGGGGACAGGTACATTGACATAGCAACATGGTAAATCGTATTTGCTCTCTTCAAGACCTGACCCCCTGCCGGCCCCCAGGCCCCCAGTAGGGGCGTTAAATTTAACGCCCCTACAAATTAGACGTTTTAAACGGAAAAAAGGTTTGGAGGGCAAATAATTTATTTATTTCTTAGTTAAATTTTATTTTTCTTTACCTTATATTTTAAACGGCCTTATACCTTAAGACAAGGCAAAATTGGCACCAGGTCAAAACATAGTTTTTTAAAATTTTAAAAAACTAAAAAAACTTCTATAGTAATCAGTTTATCAGGTTGACTTTTGATGTAAAGTATTTTATCTTGATTAAGGAATATTACAAGGAGGTAAGGCAAAATGTCAATTGTAAAACTTTCTAGTAAAAGGCAAATCACTCTACCGGCTAAGGTATGCCGGGCAATAGATCTCAAACAAGGGGACCGTTTAATCCTGGAGGTAAAAGGAAACCAACTCACTTTTACCCGTCTGCCGGAAAATTTTACTGATTTTCTTGCCGGCAAAGCCGGGGGAGTTTACGGTAAATCTTTAAAAAACATAGATGAATATGTCCAAAAGGAACGGGAAGCATGGGAATAAAAGATTTTTTAAAAGAGGTGGAAAGATTTCCGGTAATTTTAATCGATACAAATATAGCTATTTATTTATTAGAAGATATACCTGTTTATGGTAAAGGAGCCAAAGAGTTATTTCGTTTAGTTCAAGTGGGAAAAATAAAAGCCTTTTTATCAGTGATTACGGCGATAGAATTATTGGTGAGACCAATGAAAGCAGAGAACGAAGAACTGGTCAATAATATAAAACTCTTTCTTAATCATTTTCCCAACTTAAAATTAATAAATGTGTCAAAAGAAATTGCCCTTAAGGCGGCTGAAATACGGGCGGCAACTAACCTGAAAGTACCTGACGCAATAATAATTGCTTCGGCAGTGGTTAATTCTTGCCCCGTGGCCGGAAATGATCTGGAGTGGGCCAGAAAAAATTTAATGATACCATACATTTATCTTGGTAAGTATCTTGAGCCATGAAGAATGTCAAGGGGACAGAATGTCAATGTACCTGTCTCCTTGACATGTTTATTTATAACCATTCCTTTCGCTACGCTTAGGTACAAAACTTTAATGAAAGCATTTATTTCAAACCTCAACTCCCTCTTTAATAGCTTGGCGTAAAAAAGGAGGGCATTTTTCTCCATCCACCAAATCAACCTTAAATTCTTCATTTTTAACAAAAATATTTATCTTTATTTAATTATTTTACGTTGACAAAAAAGCATATAAAGATGTATACTATTTTGTAACATACCACGTGTAAAGGGGGATTTAAAAATGTCTTCAACAGTCAGGGTCAGCCAGACGACGCTTCAAACGCTCCGCCAAATCGCTGCCCAATCAGGTGAACCTATGCAAGCTGTTCTTGATAAAGCCGTCGAAGTATACCGTAGGCAATTGTTTTTACAAATAGCAAACGAAGCTTATGCAGCATTGAGAGAGAAACCCGAAGCCTGGCGGGAAGAAATTGCGGAACGAGAAGAGTGGGATGTTATTTTGACCGATGAAATTAGGGAGTGGTAATTTATGGACATAAAACCTTATCGTGGCGAAATATGGCTTGTAGACCTTAGTCCAGTTCGGGGACATGAACAAGCGGGTAAAAGGCCCGCTCTTGTTATTTCGGTGGATTTATTTAATAGTGGGCCGGCAGGTCTTGTTGTTGCTTTGCCTGTAACAACTAAATATAAAGCAATACCTTTTCATATAGAAGCTAACCCACCGGAAGGGGGGTTGACAGAAAAGAGCTTTATTAAATGCGAGGATATAAGGTCCATCTCAAAAGAAAGGCTCTTGTCGCGGCTCGGCGCGGTTTCCATACAGACCATGGCGGTTGTAGAGGACAGACTCAGAATCTTATTAGGCCTTTGAAGATCCAGGGGGAAGCAAAAATACAGTAAAATCATAAATTTTCTTCTGTTTTAATTTCGCGGTGAAACTGTTCGCTTGTTCCGTGGGCTTCGTAAAGTTCTATTTTTAAGGGAAAAACAAAAACCCCCCTTAGGGGGTGCTGCCTACTTTTAAAACGGGGTAGACTGGCTATTTACTAGTAGCGTTCTTTAACTACCCGGGCCAACTCACTTATACTGGTGGCAAGACCCTCTAGTTTTTGTTCTAAACGTACTAAAAGGTAGGCAGCCACAGCAATGGGGAAGCCCACACTCCCGATTGCCTGTAAAAATAATTCCACCAGTAAAAACCTCCTTTCTTTTTAAGCGGGATCGTACATATCGTCGGTGGTACGATCAATGATTTTAATATCCTGCTTGGCCACTAAAGGACCCCCGGTGGTTAAAAAGATGTTTTTAGTAATAATGCTATCCATTGCGGCTTCTATTTCTGCCGCGGTGAGGTCATCCCGGGGATTGTCCAGGCTTAAAGTAAAGTTAGAGCCGGCTTCGTTTCTAAAGACCATCCGTAAAGTTTGGGCTGTGGTAACCGCCATTTTTTTCACCTCCCTTCGAGGCTAGGCAAGGGGACGGTTCTCTTGCCTGCCTAGTTTTTACCATCAGGATATACAGGCAAGAGAACCGTCCCCTTGCCTGCCCGACGAATGACGACCGGCTTACACCTGCACTAAATTAGCGTTGTCTTCCCTTTGCACCGCGGCTAAGGTGTACTCCTGCAGTCCGGCTAAGCTCTGGGCTACATCAAAAATATCCTGGTCAACCGCATCGGCTTTAACGTAACGCAAGTTCTTATTCCGGTACTTGGGATTGCCTTGCTCATCCACACCCACCTGAAGCTTGAGCCTTAAGACGGTCCCGGCCGGAACTTTGTTTACGGCCATTCTTTTCACCTCCTTTCCATTCCAAACATACGTTGCCAAAACGTATGTTCTTTCCTTATTTTAAACCCCCTCCTCACCCTTGTCAAGTCCATTATCTGGAAAATTATCTGGAAAATTTAAATTAGCTGCTCAAAATCAGCTTCACAATTTTGCCGCCAAGTATTAACATAGAGGCATGGAAGCGTTAAATTTATTGAAAAAAGATTGCCAGACTTTCGTTTTCAGTGTAAACTGAAATCAAAAACAGGAGTAGTCGCCGGTGAATCAAAACCAGACCGACCACGACCGTTTATTTAAAGAGTTGCTGGAAACCTTCTTTGCTGAGTTTATGAAACTTTTCTTCCCTGATGCTTACCAGGCCATAGACTTTACGTATCTCAAATTCCTTCAGCAGGAGGTCTTCACCGACGTTACCGCCGGGGAAAGACACGAAGTGGATATTATTGTAGAAACCCGGCTTAAAATGGAACCGGGGTTGATTCTGGTCCACGTGGAACCCCAGGCATACGTCCAGAAAGATTTCAACGAAAGAATGTT
>DMDI01000268.1:0-312 GCA_003445555.1 Desulfotomaculum sp.
TGGAAATTGGAAATTGGAAATTTAAAATTGAAAATTAGGAATTTGAAAATATTAGGAAACAAATGATGCGCTAATTTTTTCAATTTAAAATTTACCATCTTCATTTTTCTTTAATTTTCTTTAAGACATACTATTATACTTTTATATCTTGCATACAGCCATGTTTACCGGCCGGCTCGTTTTTAAACGCTCCGGCAAAACTTCATTTCTCATTAAATCTGAATAAGTTTCTCTTTGCAGGATAAGGTCAGCCTGACCGTCATTGACTAAAACCATAGCCGGACGCGGCAGGCGGTTGTAATTCATGGACAT
>DMDI01000268.1:439-3042 GCA_003445555.1 Desulfotomaculum sp.
GCGGTTGTAATTCATGGACATGGTATAATTATAGGCCCCGGTGCAACTGACCACTAATATATCTCCTGATTCCACCGGGGGTAACTCTATATCCCAAATCAGCATATCACCCGATTCGCAACATTTACCGGCCACAGAAACTGTCTCCACCGGCGGCTGAGCCGCTTTGCTTGCCAGGCAGGCTTCATAACGGGACTGGTAAAGGGCCGGCCGGGGGTTATCACTCATCCCACCGTCTACCGTCACGTATTTACGTACCCCGGGAATATTTTTTACTGCCCCCACCGTATAAAGAGTAGAACCTGCAGGACCGCAAATGGAGCGCCCTGGCTCGACAATTAAGCGGGGTACTGGTAAATGGTGCTTAAGGGCATTTTTTTGCAGCGCCGTTATTAATACTTCCGCATATTCTTGAATTGAACATGGCCGGTCACCTGCCGCATAATATATTCCCAGGCCGCCGCCAAGATTAAGATCAGCCGGGACCCACCCTGTCTCCTGGTAAACTTGCGCTGAAAAATTCAGCAACACTTCAGCCGTGTGCTCGTACGATTCAAGTTCAAATATTTGGGAGCCAATATGGCAGTGAAGCCCGTTTAGCTTTACCCCGTTCATTTCCAAGGCCTTTTTTATGCCCACTAAAGCCTGTCCGTTCTCAATAACCAAACCAAACTTACTATCAATCTGGCCTGTTTTAATATATTCATGGGTATGGGCTTCTACCCCCGGGGTAACCCGAAGAAGAATATTTGCCCGGGTAGAGATTTCTTTGGCTAAATGATTGAGCATTTCCAACTCGTAGAGGTTATCCACCACAAAACAACCCACTCCGGTCTCTAAAGCAAATTTAATTTCCGCCGCCGATTTATTGTTCCCGTGAAAATAAAGCCGTGAGACAGGAAATCCGGCCTGTAAGGCGGTATATAGCTCCCCTCCCGAAACTATGTCCAAGCCTAATCCTTCTTCCTCAATTAACCGGCAAATGGCGGTAGTCAGCAGGGCCTTGGCCGCGTAAACTACTTCGGCCTTATTTTTTTCAATAAACTCCCGGTAGTACTCCCGGCATTTTTGGCGAAAAAGCGCTTCATCAATCACGTATAGGGGGGTACCAAACTTACGGGCCAACTCTACCGTATCACAGCCCCCAATTTCTAAATACCCTTTGCCGTTAACCGACATGGTTCCGTGTAAAATCATTAATTTAAAACCCCTTAAAATATAATTTGAATATCCCTGGAAAGAAATAATCTAAATAACGGCTTTATTTTAACATATCTTGCTTCTTACAAGCAATAGTTTTAAACGGGAGAGCTTTGCTACCGGTCGCCGGAACGGCTCAACCAATCACGACCTGTATATTTACGGCCAGGTTAAAGAATTAAAGATTTAATGAAAAACTCGCTATAACTAAAGAATCAGGTCTGTAGGGAGCGTTAAATTTAACGCCCCCTATGCGTTCGAAATTACATGAGAGGATTTTCGGGTGAAAAACTGGTAAAGATAATGACGAGAGCTTCCTAAAAAACCTTCCTTGACCTGAATGCTGGAGTGCTGTATAATGTAAGAGGAGGTGATGCTTTTGTCTGAGCAAAAATATAGAACGCAACTTTATTTGGACGAAGATCAGTACCGTTTCCTGAAAGAACAATCTACCCGCTACGGGATTAGTATGGCCGGGGTGGTGCGCTCCCTGATTGAACGGGAAATAGAAAAGGGTCAGGAAGTACCGGAGGATGACCCTATTTTTCGCCTTGGACGGGAGGGTTTTGCTACCGGCCGCCGGAACGGCTCAACCAATCACGACCTGTATATTTACGGCCAGGCTAAAGAACAACCTGAGAAAGGAAAGGCAACTCCCTGATGGATAGGCGTCAAAAAAAGGAATGGCTGTTTATTGATACTTCTGCCTTTATTGCCTTAAACGACCAAAACGACACTTGCCACCAAGCAGCAATTGAGTTCTTTACGCCTACAAACATTTTATCCCTTGGGGTTATTCCAGTAACCACAAACTTTGTTTTTGCGGAAGTATATGCTTATTTTTGCCGGTTCCACCAGATAGCTATAATGATTGGTGAAAGCATCCGGATCAGTAAAGTATTAAAATATCTCAGGGTGGAAGAAAAAGATGAAGATTTAGCCTGGGAGATAGCTAAAAAATATAAAGATAAGGATTTTAGTTTTACGGACTGCTTAAGCTTTGCCGTTATGATCAGGTTAGGTTGCCAAAAAGCCTTTGCCTTTGACCGGCATTTCAGGCAAATGGGCTTTTTGGTTTTTCCTTAAAAAGAGGTATTTTCATGGAGGTATTAAACTTATTTAACAACCTAAATACATTTAATAGTTGAATTTGAGGGACACCTTACTTAATTACCAATTACGGGGGATGCTTTACTTAATAGATTGAAGAGCATGTACAAAGGCAACAGGCACAAGGTTAATCTTCCTGATGCATTTTTCTGTGCCTGAAGTGCCTTAGTACATTGCCACATAAATACATAGCCGAATATGTGTTTATTTTGGCTGCACTATTTAAAGACAACCGAGCTAAATACAGATAACTACCTCTGGGGCTGTTTTTATAAATGATTCCCCTGCGAAAA
>DMDI01000123.1 GCA_003445555.1 Desulfotomaculum sp.
AAAGCAAACGGAGGAGGCCAAAAACTTGGCGCGGGCCAGGCAATCTTTAATTGAAGAGCTTGACGCCATTAATGTTTATGAAGAACGTTTTCAGGCCAGCAACGACGAAGAATTAAAGAGAATTCTGGCGCATAATCGTGATGAGGAAAAAGAGCACGCGGCGATGCTGGTTGAATACTTAAAAGAAAAAGACGCGACTTTCAAGCGGATGTTTGAAGAGCACGACTAAAAGTATCGTTGGCTTTGAGGGAAAAATAATCGTGGGGGAAAGAATAACCGCTTAGAAACGATGAGCGTAATGATAAGTAAATAATTAAGCGGGTAAAACAAGAGTTTGGGGTAAATTAGTAGCGAGGCAAGACTGCTTTTTTATTAAAGCGTTGATAATAAGGCAGGGCTTGCTTTTAGGTTGTAAAGTGTGTACCCTTAAATAGATGTTAAGCCAAGAAACAAATTCTTCCAGGGCAGAATTTTTGAAAAAAAAGTCAACGCTGGCGAATGTTTTTCTGGCCGTTTTGATTATTTTTGCGCTGACCTTAACCGTTTCTACCGTCGTGGGGATACAAAATAAAATTAAGGAAGGAAGATATATCGGTCAGGAGATGGAAGCCAAAAATACGCTGGTGGTTTCCGGCCACGGCGAGGTGTACGGCAAGCCTGATTTAGGCTTAATTTCTTTTGCGGTTTCCTCCGAGGCAAAAACAGTGGCCGAGGCCATGGCCCAGAACAACCAAAAGATGAACGCGGTGATTGCTTTTGTTAAGAACCAAGGCGTAGAAGACAAGGATTTAAAGACCACCACCTTTAGCCTTCGTCCTCGCTATGAATGGCGCGAGGATCTTTCTCCCCAGCGGCAGTTGGTAGGTTATGAAGCGCGTCAGGAGCTGGAGGTAAAAGTGCGGGCAATGGATAACGTCGGCCACCTCATTGAAGGAGCCACCGCCGCCGGCGCTAATCAGATAGGCGATCTGCGGTTTACGATTGATAATCGGGAAGAGCTGGAGAAAAAAGCGCGGGAAGAAGCGGTGAAAAATGCCAAGGACAGGGCCAAAGAATTGGCTTCTCTTTTGGGGGTTAATTTAGTACGGATTACGAATTTCAATGAAGAAAGCCAGGCGCCCCGTCCTTATGCCTTAGAAAGTTTGGCGGCGGTGGATATGGGAAAAGCGGCAGAAGCGCCGCAAATAGAGACAGGAGAAAATAAAATTGAGATAACGGTGACCATTACCTATGAGATTAACTAACTAAAGCGGCTAACCTTGATAAGCAAGTAAATTTTTTTATGGCCTTTAAGAAGAGAAGATGCCTTTTTTTGCTTTTCTTTTTGTTTCTTCTTAGCGGAAATTATTCCAAGATAGAAGCGGCTAATCCCCAAGGAAGGATTTATGGAATTGATGACTATATTATTACTGGTTCTGCTTGGGATCCCGACTGTTCGGGGACACCGGTTGAGGTTCATGTTTATGTTGATAATGAGCCGCAGGGAGTAGTTTGCCATGCGGCGTATGACTGTCCTTGGGGAGAATTTTGTTTTTCACCCAAAACCGGCTTTTGGTGTGCTTATCGTCATCCGGTTAATGCTTCTTCAGTGCCGACAAATATTAATATCGCCGTGATTAATAAATGCGGAAGCGGTGAAAATATTTGGCTTGATAAGAGTCAGGCAGTAACAGTCCGGGCAGTTCACGATAGAGAGAAAAATACGATTTTGGTTGATAAGCCTGCTTATAAAATTGGTATCAGTAAACGTTTTGGCGCCTCCGTAGTTGAGTTTTATAACAAAAGAGTTGATCAGACGCTTAATTTGGTCCAATCAGACCCCGGGGCGGCTTTACAGGTGGCGATTTTTGGCGATCCTTGGCATTTGGTTGGTTCTTCTCCGAATTGTTTTGGCAATCCTCCCGAAAAAAAGTGCAACGAATTTGAAAAAAAAGTAGAAGCATATTTTGCGGGCGGTGTTTGCGGTTATCCTAATAATGTAGAATTTTTTCGTTACGACTGGGGATGGGGTTTTGCTCATCCATATTGTGATCTTCGTTATAATCCGACGCAAGCGGGTTCCCATTGTGGCCATCCCAACGGTTCCGAAATTCGTCATTGTTGGGCTGATGGGGTGAAAATAAATTGCGCTAATTTGCCGGCTAATTTTACCGGTAAGCAGTTAAAGTTTGATGTTCATTTCAAAAATTTTTTTTATCCTTTTAGCGCTGATAATAATTATTCTTATCGTGATTTTGATGACGTTTATGGAATTATTACCTATAATTTTGAAAATGATTATGTTCAGATTGATTATGACATTTGGAAAGCAAGAGACACAAAATATGGAGCCGCTTGGAGTTCTCTGCCGGTTGCCTTTTTACTTCAGCTTTCAAAGGCGGTTTACAAAAAAGATGGTCAAATTTGTGTCGGTTATAATTGCAAGTCAGTGGATAATATTAATTCGTATGAACCCACTTGGGGCGACAATATTTGTATTAACAATCGCGCCGATGGTCGGTGGGTAACGGTTCTTGGTTCTTCTGAAGGAGTAAACAGTTTAGGAGTAAGAAAGACAGCGACGCCGAGCGATTTCTTAACTTTAGCTTTTTATAATCAACCGATTAAGGGTAGCTGTTCGCCAAGGAATATTCAGGTGAATTTTTTACCTAATGGAGGAGGAGTTCAAAATGGAATTGCGGTCCAAAACGGTCTTTACTTTGAAGCGGAGCTTTATCATAATATGAAGTTTAGGAGCCTGATTTTTCCTTATAAAAATGACGAAATTTTACCCGGGAAAAACAAGAACTTAGGAGAACTGGTGGACAGTTACGCTTTCGCGGGGGGGTTTATGCCGGAATGGGAATGTAATATGGCCGATTTTAATAATGATGGCAAAACTGATGGGCAGGATGTAAAAGCGCTTCTCCAGGATTATAAAAGCAATAAGTTAGCGGCGGATTTAAGCGCCGATGGCTTGGTAAATGGCCTTGATTTCGGGTTCATAATTAAGTTATACTAATCTTAAAAGAAATATATGCTTACCAATCTTAAGTTAAAATTCGTAGCGTCTTTTATTGTTTTTCTTTTGTTTTTTTCCTTGCTTTTTCCCGGGGGGGTAGAAGCTTTTAAAAAAGGGGTAAGTTATTATGTAGAAAATTGGTGTAACCAAAAATACGACCCCTTGCCTCCGGGAAGAACGCCAGCCCAATTTGTGCCGGGAACACGTTATTTTGACTTAACCGAAACAGAGCTTAATTTTATTACCGATCTTGGCCTTGATTTT
>DMDI01000181.1 GCA_003445555.1 Desulfotomaculum sp.
TAAGGCTTGGGCTGATTCTTCGTCACGTACGGTTATTAAGTCAACTTGATTTACCACGCGGCGCACCAAGTAACGCCCGGTTATACTTTGCACCGGACCTATCCCTTGGGCGTAAAAAAACACCGGTTTTTTTAAATACTTGGCCAACCGGATTACCCCCAGGTAATAAAGCAGGCTTTTTAAACCTGTTACGTCCTGCAGGAGGCTGCCCCCCCCGCTAACTAAAAGGTCACTGCCGGAAATAGCCTGCTTTATTTCTTTAAGTCGCCAGCGATTAGCCGCTTCTACCTGGTATAAACTTTTTGTCTTGACGGGATTAGAGGAAAGTACAACAAACTCCCCTTGGGGGAAGAACTTTCGCCATAACGTTAACATACTGTAAATAATGGCTTCGTCCCCTAGATTATCAAAACCAAAATAGCCGGAAATAACCGCCTTAAAAGAAGGAGTTTCTTTCTTCGGTAAAATACTTTTGCCCCCATTGCCGTACAAAATAGAAAATGAAAATTAAGCCAAGCCCGCTTAAAATTCCAAGCCATAAACCGTTAAATGAGCGCTGCAGGGAAATTAATAAGGGAGTATGAATATGAGCATAGGTATTAACTAAAGATATCTGACCAATAGCTCCCAGTAAAAGAAGGGGTAAAAAGCGGTGGTCACGGTAACCCGTGTAAAAAAGCAGCAAGAGTAAGGGGTACCCCAGTAAAAATTCTTTAGTGCGGGGCCGCACACCCAAAACCAAATCAAGCAAAGCCCTTGTTTTTAGCTCCAGGGAAGAAGTAATTAGAACCGCTTCGTTACCGGTGCGTAAAATATATATGATGCCCAGGCTCAACAAAATTAAGCCAATTATCGCCCATTTTACCGGTAAAGCCGCGTCAAAAAATTTTTTCAGGCGTAAACCACCGGGCACTGAAGAAGGAATAAAGCAAAAGTAAAAAACTATGGTTAAAATAAGCAAGGGTAAAATGTGAGCGGCCTTCACCCCTGAAAACACATCCAGTTTAAGCATGTACCCGGTATCAGCCAGTAAACCTACGGTTAAAATAGCCCCAGGTAAAGACATAAGGGAGGTCCGGATTAACCGCCAAACACCTTCCAGGGGAGAAACTCCCTGGGAAGGAACATTTTGAGCCAAAGATAAAACCGGAAAAATAATTACGGCGGCTAAAGCCATGGCTTTCCGTCCAAAGTTTAAATTAAAGTAGAGCAAAAAAAGCCAGCCCAATACGGTTAAAACTCCCAGAATTAACCCGGCCCGGCGAGGTAATTTTATTTTTTCCCAGAGCAACAAGCCGCCGGCTATTACTCCCAATCCCATTAAAAATAATAGCCATCTGACTACCGGCAGGGACGAAAACATACTGGCCTGTCCCAACCTCAATTTTTCATTTTCCAGGGCTTGTTTTATGCCGGCATAGAAGTTAAGGTTGGCGGTTAAAATTCGGTCCCCCGCTCCGCCATTATCAGGCCGCAAAAAGGGACGCACCAGTAAGAACCGGACGTTTCGCTCCGCAGCCGCCAGCACGTAGCGGTCTTTGGCTTGCGTAAAGTTATAATTAGGATTGGCCATTTCTTTTGGGGAAATGCTGTGCATCCTGACTACTTTTTTATCCAGGAGAATTCCTAGCTTAGCTAACCCCTTTTGAGGAAAAAACTCAATCTGGCCGACCGGTACATCCAGCTCAGTTATTAAAGCAGCCAAACTTTTAATATAGGCCGGATAGGCCGGTAAAATTTCATCGTTGAAAAACAAGGCCGATAAATGGGGTATTTTTTTCAAGGGGGTAAAAACTGCCCTTAAGCCTTCTGGGGTGGCATCGGGCCAGTTCTTTAACTGAATAGCGGTCAACAAACCAGCCTGGGCAATTTCTTGAAGGGCCGTTTGGGAAAAACCTAAGCCCATCCCTCTTAAGGTGGCAAAACTGGCCGGGGTATAAACGGCTGAATAACCGTCTTTTAAAAAAAAGGTTCGGGCGACTTTTGTTTTAGCTTTTAGTTGCCCGGCCAGTTGAAGCAAAGTATCTTCCCGGTGAGTAATAAAATAAACCCCACTATTATAAGGGGATACAGCCGCTAGTTCCCTTAACCAGGGAGCACATGGGCCTTCTTGTTCTATTATTTGTTGCAACCCTTGGGCGGTTAAAAAAGCAAATTCTGCCGTTATAAATGGAGTGGAACTATCTATTTCCATAATTTCGGCGTTGGCTTTCCGTTCCTCTAAAGTGGCTTCTTTTAAAAAAACAGTGGTCAAGCCATTTTGTTTAAATAACTGCATAACCTGGGCCGGTTTTTTTCCCGTAAGCTCCGCCAGCGTTTTTATGTCTTCGTATAGCATGGCCACTTCAATCTGACGGCATTTAATTTCCCGCAAGTAACGCTGTCCACCGGCGTAAAGCCCGGCCGCCAGACTTAAGACTAAAATAAAGATTAAAACCAGGACATATCTTCGTTGAGGCATAATCATTGAGGAACTACCGGGATAAATTTTATACTGCTGTCCTCAACGTTATTTTCCGGATACACGCTGCCTACGGTGCTATTTGTACTGTCTTTTTCTTCTGCCCTCTTATTAGCAGCCTCATATGTTTCTTTTTGTACGGGCGTATTGCTATACGCCCCTCCGTTTTTTGGGCCGGCTGGTACTTGAAAGCCAAGAGTCTGTTTTGACTGAGGTAAAGGTAAGGTCACGGCCTGTTTATTACCAGGGTAAACTTTATCATTTATTATCGGCCCCTGCACCACGTTAACTATTTTTCCTTCCTTAAACAAAGTTCTGGCTACCTCACGGGCTTTTTGCGGCTCTACCAACCAGTAGCTTCCGCCGTTTATATTGCCAAACTGCCCGGGTAAAGTCTGAGTGACAATCTCGGCTTGCTCAAAGTTCCTTACGGCCTCGGCCAGCTTAACCATTTGCAAAAGACTAAGATTAGTTTTAAGGCTTTTGTTTATTTCAGGCACCAGTCTAGGCAGTTTAAGCACCGTTGACGGTTGCATTATTTCATGGGCCAAGGCTTTTAAAAAATTTAACTGCCGCTGCGTGCGGGAAATATCCCCCAATGCATCACCCCGGTAACGCACGTACTGCAAGGCTTTACGCCCGTCCAGGCGTTGTTCCCCAGGATAAAGGTTAATTGCGTACGCGGGGCCATCGGTGCTGTCATAATGACGCATTCGTTTTTCTACATTTATGGTAACGCCCCCTAAAATATCTACTATCTTTTCAAAACCTTGCCAGTCTGTCAGCACATAATATTTTACCGGTATCCCAATGAGTTCCGAAACCACTTCGGCCGTTTTTTCCGGTCCATCGTAAAAACTGGCCGCGTTTATTTTATCTAGCCCATGACCAGGAATATGCACCCTGGTATCCCGCGGAATGGAAAGCAAGGCTACTTGCTTTTGGCCGCTTTGAGCCGTTAAGCTGCCTTTCCCGCTTACTATATCAGCTACAATAATGCTGTCGGTGCGGGCTATTTCTTCTCCGGGCCGGGCATCCGTACCCAGCAACAAAACTGGAAAAACCTTCTCTGGGGTACTGGCTTCACTAAAAATTCCTGGAACAGGTAACTTTGACCAGTGCATATACATATTGGCATATAAATATAACCCGCCTAGAGCGAAAAGAAAAACCAGGCAAAACAAAAAAAAGGGTATTTTTCGTTTTAATCTCTTTTTTGGCTTTCCGATTTTAAGTCACCCTTTCCTAAATCCTAACCGGTTTTAACTATCTTTACTTTCTTAACTTTCTTGTAGGGGCGTTAAATTTAACGCCCCTACTACTTATTTTAACGGTGCATTATGACCACCGTAGTTTGGGCCCGGATCCCGCGTCCGTCAGCCCGGGGAATAAGAATTAAATGATTGGGTGGCACCACCTTGCCCGCGGCAAGGTTAACTCCGCCGGTAAGGTCAGGAAGGCCGCTCCCTGTTGGGTCTAGGATTAAAGCCGTACCGGTGCGTAAAATAAGCTCCGTTCCTGCCCCTCCGGTAAAATCCTGCCCGGCCGAAATAGTTTTTATTTGCCACTGGGCACTGCCAGTACTAGTTTCACTTAAAATTTTTTTTACTGCCGTTCCAATGTTTTCCTGAAAATAATGCCCTACAAATTCTGTCACGTAGCTTTTAGTTACTAAAGGGTCAGCACTCGTGCCTGGCTCATCAGCGCCTTGCGCTAAAACCAGACCAACCCAGTAAAAAACTACTAAACCTAACAAAATAAAAATTATAAGCCAAATTTTCTTTTTTTGAAAAAAACCTTGTTTCTTTTTCATCCTGATAATATTATTCTTATTTTCCTTTCTTTCTCGACTAAAAACTGTTTATAACTACTTCAGTACGGGCGTATTGCTATACGTCCCTCCTTATAATAAAGATTTTCGACACCAGCAGCTTATTTTCCTGCTTGAAATTAATAAATATGTTTTTTTGCTCTTTGCAAAATATTTTCCATGAACGCACATTGTTTAGTCCAATCACACTCAATAGCTTGTTCAGGACAATATAAATCGCATAAATAACATCTATCGCAATCCTTAACCCATTTCGGATATGGATCAAGTATTATTGCCTCGGCAGGACAGTTTTCAGCGCATTGGCCACATTTAGAACATTTTTCTTTATTTAAGTGAAATTCCGGAAACCATTTTTCCATAAATGGCTCAGGCCTTCCCTTCCATCCTCCTTGCGCCCATTTGTTATCTTTAGACCAAAAGTCTAATTTTTCGGGGGTTTTAGGGTTTAGAGCTTTAGAAATCAAACTTACGCCAAATTGCTTTGCCTCTTCTAATTCTTTTTGATTTGGGTGTCCAAGACTGGAAGGAAGGGATGATTCCTTGAAATGACTATAACAACGGTGCTGATCGAGCCCTATCCACCGGTCATATCCATCTATTATTTTAAGGCCTTTTTTATCTAGAATTTTTTTTATTTTGTATAATGTGGCCCCAGGATTTCCTCCGCTGGTGCAAAATAAAAATCCTTTAGCCTGACTCAAATCCGGAAGCGATTCTAAAACCTCAATCAGATGATACGGAGGATGGAAATAACAAACGGGGGTGCCGAATCCAATCAATTGATATTCCCTAAAGTCAAGACCGCTTATTAAATTTAGATCCTGCGAAATCTTAGTAAAACTAAATAATTTACAAGAATTTCCTTCATATTTTAAACCTTGCGCAATTTTTTCAGCGATTTTTTTGGTACTCCCTTGTTGGGAGAAATAAAAAATAGCACTTTTTAAGGACATAATTTCTCTCCTTTTTATATAAGAGGAACCTTAAGGCAGCAACGGGGCCAAGAACCTTATTTAAGGCTTCTATCCCCCAAATTCTTATTTCTATGTCATCTATTATTTTTCCTTTCTCCACCATCAGGTCCTGACCTGTCCTTCTCCCATGATAATATATTTGTAAGTGGTAAGTTCTTTTAATCCCATGGGACCGCGGGCGTGAAGCTTTTGCGTGGAAATACCTATTTCGGCCCCAAATCCATACTGATAGCCATCGGTGAAGCGGGTAGAAGCGTTTACGTACACCGCGGCCGCGTCTACCTCCCGCAAAAAACGCCGGGCTTTGGTATAGTTTTCCGTAATAATGGCCTCGGAATGGCCTGTGCTGTACTTATAAATATGATTTAGGGCCTCATCCATGCTGTTTACTACCCGTACGGCTAAAATTAAATCCAGGTACTCGGTCGCCCAATCTTCTTCCGTAGCCTCAGCTATCCAAGGAGTTATATCTTTTGTTACCGGGCAGCCCCTTATTTCCACTTTTAATTCTTTTAATTTTTCCAGCATAACCGGCAGAAAAGAGGAAGCAATTTCCTGGTGCACCAGTAATGTTTCCATAGCGTTACAAACCCCGGGCCGCTGGCACTTGGCGTTTATGATAATTTCTTGCGCCATGTCTAAATTAGCCTCGTTATCAACGTAAACATGACAGTTTCCTACCCCGGTCTCAATTACCGGAATGGTAGCATTTTGAACAACGGTTTGAATTAATCCGGCTCCGCCGCGCGGGATAAGGACATCAATCAGCCCGTTTAACTTTAGCATTACGTTCACGGCCGCCCGGTCGGTATTTTCAATTAACTGAATGGTTCCTTCAGGAACTCCGGCGTAATGAGCCGCCGCAGAAATAACCGTCGTAATGGCCAGGTTAGAATTAATTGCTTCTGAGCCGCCGCGTAAAATAACCGCGTTGCCTGCCTTTAAGCACAGGCCAGCCGCATCTACGGTCACATTGGGCCGGGCCTCATAAACAATACCCACCACCCCAAGGGGAACGCGCTGCCGGCCAACTTGAATGTTTTTCGCCGCCAGCCACATGCCCTCAACCTCACCCACCGGATCAGGCAAGGAAGCCACTACGTGTAAGCCTTCAGCCATTTCTTCAATTCTTTTGGGGTTTAAAGTTAAGCGGTCAATTAAGGCGGAAGTTAGCCCTCTACCTTGGGCTTTTTGGACGTCTGCTTCATTAGCCTCAAGAATAGCGTTCTTGTTTTTTACCAGGTTATCTGCCATAGCATATAGAGCCTTGTTTTTTACCTCGCCGGGCAAATAGGCCAGCCGCCGGGCGGCTTCTTTAGCCCGGGATGCTTTTTCCCTTACCTCGTTTTCTATGGTTAACATAAAAAATAAAACCCCCTTTTAGTTTTTAAACATTATTTTCTGATAACCAGATTGTTGCGGTGTATTATCTCTTCGTAATCCTTATGTCCCAGGATTTGGGGTATTTTTTTTGTTTGTTTCCCTTTGATTAACTCAATTTCCCGGGCCGTAAAGTTAACTATTCCGCGGGCAATTTCTTTACCGGCCGGGTCAATAACACTAACGGTATTACCAATTTCAAAATCTCCTTCTACCGACAGGACCCCCGAAGGAAGCAAACTTTTCCCTTTTTTTGAGATGGCCTCCGCTGCCCCGGTATCCACCAGGATTTTACCCTGTAAGGGAGTATTATAGGCAATCCAGCGTTTTTTGTTCTCTAATTTGCCGGTGGGCCAAAAAACCGTGCCTAATTTTTCTCCGTCTATTATCCGCCGGATTACATTTTTCTCACGTGCTTGAGCCAGCACGGTTGTTATCCCTGAATGCATGGCTATCTGCGCGGCCTGAAGCTTGGTAGCCATTCCCCCGCTGCCTAAACCCGTACCCACTCCCCCCGCAAGCTGTTCTACTTCGGGGGTTATTTCTTTAACTTCAGAAATAAAGCAGGCCTTTGCTGAACGCCTGGGGTCGGCCGTATACAGCCCGTCAACATCGGAAAGAAGAATGAGCAGTTCGGCATCCGCCAGTCCGGCTACCAGGGCCGCCAGGTTGTCATTGTCGCCAAATTTAATTTCCTCTACGGCCACCGTGTCGTTCTCATTAATAATGGGAATAACCCCCATACTAAGTAAAGTGCACATAGTATGGCTAATGTTTAAAAAACGCCTGCGGTCAGCAAAATCTTCCCGGGTAAGAAGCACTTGACCAACCGTCACCCCATATTCCGCAAAAAACTTGGCGTACAAGTTTAACAAAGCCCCCTGCCCTACCGCTGCCGCCGCTTGCTTTTCAGGAATAGTTTTAGGGGGCCGCAAATAACACAGCTTTTTTACTCCCATCCCGATGGCCCCGGAAGTTACCAGCATAACTTCCCGCTGTTGATTGCGCAAATCAGCTAACTGACGGACGAGATGCTCTATTTCGGTTAATTTAGGGCGGCCAGTAGGATAAATTAGGGAGCTAGAACCTATTTTGACTATTAACCGTTTTATTTTAGTAAAATCTCTTTTCCCGGTCATTAAATCACCATTATAAAAATAAAATCTGAGGCAGGAGCCGGAATTTGTTAATTCTGACTTCCGACTTCCGACTTCTGACTTCTGATTAATTCAGCAACCCGGTACGTAAGAGCCTTCAGACCCTCTCCGGTTAGGGCGCTTACGGGAAAAATTTCGTACTGTTTTCCTAAAGATTCTTTTAACTTGGATAAATTTTGGGCCGCGTCGGGTAAATCTATTTTATTAGCGGCAACTATTTGGGGACGCGAGGTTAAAGTGGGGTCATAAAGGGTTATTTCTTCTTTAAGGATGCGTAAATCTTCACCCGGGTCCCGTCCTTCCGTGCCAGATACATCAAGCACATAAATAATCAAGCGGGTCCGTT
>DMDI01000011.1 GCA_003445555.1 Desulfotomaculum sp.
AGCAGGCTATTTCCGGCAGTGACCTTTTAGTTAGCGGGGGGGGCAGCCTCCTGCAGGACGTAACAGGTTTAAAAAGCCTGCTTTATTACCTGGGGGTAATCCGGTTGGCCAAGTATTTAAAAAAACCGGTGTTTTTTTACGCCCAAGGGATAGGTCCGGTGCAAAGTATAACCGGGCGTTACTTGGTGCGCCGCGTGGTAAATCAAGTTGACTTAATAACCGTACGTGACGAAGAATCAGCCCAAGCCTTAAAAGAGATGGGCGTTAACCGGCCGGCAATTTACGTTACGGCTGACCCGGTGCTTGGTTTAACGAGTGAGGCATTAAGCGAGGGATCAAACTTTGCTTTGGTCAAAGAGTTGCTTGACAAATACCATTTAGAACAAAGCAGACCCACCGCCGGCTTTTGTCTGCGCTCCTGGCCGGATTTAAAAGAAGCCCAGGAAAGAGTATTTGTCCAGGTGGGAGAAGCCCTAAGACGGGAGGGTTGGCAGGTAATTTTTTTGCCTTTTCATTACCCGGCTGATTTGCCTTTAGCCCAAAAATTAGCCCAGGCCTTTACCCCTACGGCGGCGGTAATTAAAGAAGAGCTGACCGTGCCGCAGCTTATGGCGGTTATGAACAGGTTTAAGCTGGTTGTTGGTATGCGTCTGCACGCTCTAATTATAGCGGCGGTAATGGGGGTCCCCTTTGCGGGTATTGCTTATGACCCAAAAATAACCCGTTTTTTAAACCACTTTAACCTTACCCCGGCTGGAACAACTAAAGATTTAACTTTTGAGGGGTTATGGAAAATGATAAAGGATGTTTTAATCGAGCCGGCTGCCTTTCAGCAAAAAATAGCTTTAACCCTCCCTATGCTTCAGCAAAAAGCCCGGGAAAGCACGCTCATAATGGAAAATATTATCAACGAAAAATTTCAACGAAAAATTTCTTGACAAGAATAGCTAATTTAGCTTATAATGCCCTAAAGTTTTTAATTATGGGGATGTTTGATGAAACTGTCTTTCTTACGTATTTTTATCCTTTTAATTTTAAGCGCTGTTTTTTCCGCTTTTCTTTGTTTACCTTCCTCAAAAGCTCAAGAGCAGCTAATTGAGAAAACACCTCCCCCTTTAATTTGGCCGGGCGGGCAGTTAGTACGCTTTCAACCGGGGGTAAAATCTTTTGCGGAAAGCACTAAGGCCGCTAAAGAAATTGCCCCGGGGGTAAAATATTATTCTTTAGTTGGCCGGAATTGGGATGATGAACCGCTGAGCGGGTACGTGGCGGAAATTAACCCGTCGCAAAAATTGCTGGAAATTCACTTAGCCGTGGGGGGCGATAATTTAGGACAGTTGGAAGCCTTGAGTCAAATGGCTAAAAGGCATGGGGCAGTAGCAGCCGTTAACGGAGGTTTTTTTAACTTTTCCGGCGGGCTTCCCATTGGAACATTAATAAAAGATGGACAACTACTAAATAGCGAAGACCTTTTACGTACAGCGGTAGGAATTAAGGAAAATAACCAGTTGCTTTTAGGTTATTACGACCCGGCTAAAGGCTCTATTCCCAGTCTAAAACACCTGGTAACGGCCGGGCCGCTTTTAGTTTCAGAAGGGCAGCCTTTGTGGCAGGGAGTGGTGGAAGGCTTTCGCGGCAGCATTTTAAAGCGGGCTGCCCGCACGGCAGTCGGCGTAAATAAACAAGGCCACTTGTTATTTGTGGTGGTTGATGGACGCCAGAAAGAGCCTAAAGCCGGTTTGAGCCTGGAAGAAATGGCTTACTTAATGGTGGATTTAGGGGCGCAAAGCGCCGCGGCTTTAGACGGGGGTGGTTCCTCGGCCATGTGGGTAAAAGACCGTCTGGTTAGCCATCCCTCTGACGGTAAAGAAAGAAAGATAGCCAACGCCTTTTTAATCTTGCACCAGATACCCGTTTACTTAAATGAAAAACGCCTTTTCTTTGACGTACCGCCGGAAACAGAAAAGGGACGGGTGCTGGTACCGCTAAGGGGCATTTTTGAAGCCCTGCAGGCAAAAGTGGATTGGGACCAGTCTACTGCTACCGTTACCGCGGTTTTGGAAGACAAGACTATTCTTTTAACCATGGGAAAACAAGAAGCTTTAATAAATGAACAAAAGGTTTGGCTGGATGTCCCCCCTCAGATTAGGGCCGGCAGAACCATGGTACCTTTACGTTTTGTAAGCGAAGCCTTAGGGGCGAAAGTAATATGGCAAAATAATCCTCCTGCCATATATATCAACCATTAAATGAAGGGTAAATGTACGGGCGTATTGCTATACGCCCGTACAGTAGGAAGGAGCTATATTTTATGTTTGCCTGGCTTAGGCAAAGTAAATGTAGGGGCGTATTGCAATACGCCCCTGCTGAACCAAAACAAATAAAACAGCCAAGGTTAATAAATTTTATCCCGGTATTTTTTCTAATGGTAGCCGCTTATTTATTATTTGTTTTTCCGGCCGTGGCTTTGGAAACTACCACGGAAGAAGCAGTTTATATTGACTATCAAGAAGATTTTAAAATTAACCATCCTAATTTTTTTGACCTTTTACCCACCGGAAATTTACTTATTTGCCGGGTGGGTTATCAAAAACCAGCCGTAGCAGAGGTTACCCCAGACGGGCAGGAAGTTTGGTCTTTTCCTGGTATCCAGGCCAACAGCGCCTTGCGCCTGGCTAACGGAAATTGCCTGCTAGCCGATTCCGGCGCTCCTGGTCCGCCATACACCCCCCGGGTTTGTGAGGTAAGTCCGCAAGGGAATATGGTCTGGGAATACCGTTTTTCCTCGTTAGCGCAGGCGCCTCGCTACGCCGAGCGCTTAGCAAATGGTCACACCTTAATTACCATGCCCTTTAAAATTATTGAAGTTACTCCGGCCAAAAAAGTTGTCTGGTCTTACGGCTGGGGAAAACCGGTGTCACCAGGGATACCCGGGCATTTAGCCTGCCCGGTCCAGGCCACCCGTTTGGCTAACGGAAATACCCTGGTCGTTGACCGCGGCCTGGTAGGAGGCCGCGTATTCGAACTTACCCCTCAAAAGCAAATAGTCTGGCAGTACGGAACCGGAACTTATCCCACACTAGAGCCTTCATCGCAGGAACCGGTCAGTAAATCTGGTTATCTTAAACAACCGGTTTGTGCCGTGAAACTTCCGGATGGACATACCTTAATTTCTGACTTAGGTGCCCAGGCGCTAATTACCGTATCTATGGACGGAAAATTAATCAATACTGTTTCCTGGCAGTCGTCTTTAACTGCTTTACCGGTTTTAAATCAATGGTGGGCCAGGCCGCTAACGCCGGAAAAAGTATTAGTGGCGTTTACCTTGACCAGTTTACGCTCCCGTATTTTATTGCTTAGCTTAGAAAAACAACAAAATACCGCCTAAATTTATGTTTTTAGCCTAGAAATGTCTGTTAAATTCTTTTTTTATCGTTTTTTAGGGTTTGTTACTGTTGCAGATAAAGTGATAAAATGACCACGTTTTGTATTAACGGTTAATGGTCAGTAATTAGTGGAAGGAGGGGCGTATAGCAATACGCCCGTACA
>DMDI01000166.1 GCA_003445555.1 Desulfotomaculum sp.
TTCTTTTTTATTTAAAGAAGCGAGTAAGTTGTGGTAAGCTTGCTGTTTATTTACCCCTAAACCCTCCCGGGCCGGAATAATCATAATTGTATCGTCATTTAACACCTGAAAGGCAGCATCCTGAGGTAAAAAACCAACTTCTTTAGTAATCTTATCCATTATCTGGTATATCTTTTCCTTATTAAGGGTAATTACTAAAGGTACCTGATGCCCTTTGCGCCAAACCTGAACAATATCCCGGACACGCCGGAAAAATGATCCGGTATGCCCTACCGCTAAAGCCTCTTCCATTATCGCCGCTGCATCTAACCTAAAGTTTACCTGATTTAACGCCAAAGGCCAATTTTTGCCCTGGCAACGCAAGACAACAGATTTTGATTTTAGATCTTCTTCCAAACGAAGAAGGACTTTTTGGCCCTCCTCTTTGTTTAGCCCGCCTAAAATTATTCCATCCACCTGTACCTTGGGAAGCACCCGGTCTTGAGTACTATAAACAAGAAAAATTCCTAGGGCAAATAGACCGGTGACAACCAAAATTAAGACGAGGGCTGCTCTGGTGGCTAACTTCACTTTATCTTCTTCCTTAAGATATTTTTCCTCAAGCTAAAAAAAGGGGGGTAAATTTACCCCTTTTTTTAGCTGTTTATTTAAGCTGTTTTAAGCTATGAGTTTTCCTGGCTGAGCATTTCTTCCCAGGCATTGGCAACCTTTTCCCATTCTTCATCGTCTTCAATATCCGCTAAAATCTCTTTGCCATTTTCGTCAAAGACATACTTTAAAATTACCGCCTCTCCCTCATCTCCTTCGTCCTCTTCGTCCTCGATACTCTCCTCCATTTCTTCCAGGGACAATAAAACAGCATATTTATTGCCCTCCACCGTCAATTCATCTACAATAAAAAAGTCTTGTTCTTCTCCATCCTCGTCAATTAAGGTAATTGTATCTTCCCTCTCCAACATTTTTTTCACCTCTTTTTTACAAGTTATGCCTATTCTAACTAAAGCACCGGGTCTGTGTCAAGAAAAGTTTACCTCTTTATTCTTTAGGGCATCTAAATATCCTTGCAAAATGACCGCCGCAGCTATTTTATCAATTACCTGCTTTCGTTTTTTACGGGTGATATCCGCCTCCAGCAAAACCCTTTCGGCCGCTACCGTACTTAATCGCTCATCCCAAAGGTCAACAGGCAGCTTAAAGAGTTGGCGCAGCCTGGCCGCATAGGCTAGGGCCCTGTGTCCTTGCTCCCCCGTGGTACCATTCAGGTTTAGGGGTAACCCTATTACTATTTTTTCTACCTGGTGAGATTGGATAATTTCTTCCAATAATTTTATTTCCCGTTCTTTATTATTTTTATCTCTTTTAATTACCTTTATGCCCTGGGCCGTCCAACCAAAAGGATCACTTAAGGCCACCCCAATGGTTTTTTCCCCCAAATCTAGAGCCATAATACGCAAAAAAACACCCCTTAAATAATTTTAAGGCAAAATTCCGGACAAACACCCCCGCAGAAGCCACATAAGCGGCAAAGAGATTCGTTTACCTTAACCCGTCCGTCAGCCACAAAAAGGGCCTCGGCGCGGCAGCGCTCTACACAGCGTCCGCAGCCGGTACACCAATTTTCAATATGCAAACGCCTTTTTTGCTTCCTCACCTGCTGCCTTAATTGTTTCAAGGTCTCCGCCGGTACTTTTTGCCGACTAAAAAAAGCTACATTATAGTCTACCTCGGCCTTTGCTTGCATCCCAACCGCGCAAGAAGCCAGTTCGGGAATACGCAATACAAAGCTCAAAGCTTCTTCGGGACGGGAAATTAAATGACCCCCACCCAAGGCTTTCATTCCGTAAAGTCCTTTATCAAAATGCGCGGCTTGTTTAATCGCCGCCAGCATGTCTTTTGACGTTCCGTCACTTATTCCTATTCCGTCTAAATTAATTAGACAATGAATAATATCAATTTCGGGGGTTAACGTGGCGGCACGTACCCCGGCTACCGTGTGGGTAGATATACCTAGCGCCCGGACTAAACCTGCCTCTTTTGCCTTAAGTAAATATTCCACGGCCGGCCAGTGTCCTTTTATAAGTGAAGCAGAATCCATTTCGTGGAGTAAAAAAACGTCAATATACTCACGTCCCAATTCCCGGCAGGCCTTTTTTACGCTGTCCTGCATATCCTGAGCAGTGTAGGCATAGGAACGGGTAGCAATAATTATTTCTTTTTTTAAGCCTTGACACGCTTGCTTGATATAAGGATAGGTGCCGTAAATTTCGGCCGTATCCAGAAAATTAACGCCTTTCTCTATAGCGTAACGGATTAACTTTGCTCCCTGGTTAATTGACAACCCAGCCTGCAGGGGTCCTATGGTAAGAGTCCCGAAACAAAGGCGGGATACCTTTATTCCGGTACCGCCTAATACCCCGCAAAACAAAACATTCTTACCCCTTATTATCTTTCCAGATAATTTTTTAATAATTCTTCCAAAAGCTCATCCCGCTCAAAGCTTTTAATTAAACTTCTTGCGTTGTTATAACTGGTAATATAAGCCGGATCCCCGGACAATAAATAACCCACCAACTGATTAATCGGGTGGTAGCCCTTTTCCTTTAAAGCGGTGTACACTTTTAAAAGTACGGCGCGTTTTTGATTGACCTCTTCGGTTTGAACTTTAAAAATAATGGTTTGCTCAAAATTATCCTGTCCCAAATTACCTCGCCACCTTTTTATGGACGCTGACTAATTGTTTTTGGTCTTCATTATTCATGGGCCAGCAACTGCTTTTTTATTATGCAGGAAGCTTTGTCTAAAGCTTCCTGCAGCCGCGCGGCCTCCTTTCCTCCTGCCTGAGCCATTTCAGAACGGCCGCCGCCGCCGCCGCCAACAATAGGCGCTACTTCCTTAACCAGCTTGCCGGCGTGAAGCCCCCGTTTAGTCAAATCATTAGTTACGGCCGCTACTAAATTTACGCGACCGGAAATAGCGCTTCCCAAAAGAATAACCCCTGGCTTCAGGTGTTCCCGAAGTAAATCCACCATTGACCGCAAGCTGTCCATATCTTGAGCCGGGGCTTGGGCGGTTAAAATTTTTACCCCATTTAAATCCGTTACCTGTTCCAAAAGAGTTTGGGTCTCATAACGGCGTGCGGTGGCTCTTAGCTTTGTATTTTCACGTTCCAAGTCCCTTATTTCCTTGACCAGGTTAGCCAGACGCTCAAGTATTTCTTCCGGGGCAACTTTAAGCAAACGGCCGGCTTGTGTCATTAATTCTTCCTGCGTTTTAAAATAACGCCAGGCCTCACTTCCGGTAACGGCTTCTATTCGCCTTAAACCTGCCCCAATACTGCTTTCACCGGTTATTTTAAAAATATTGACTTCCCCGGTAGACTTAAGGTGGGTGCCCCCGCAAAGCTCTATACTAAAGGAGCTTATTTTTACCACTCGCACCTTTTCACCGTATTTTTCGCCGAATAAAGCGGTGGCTCCCATATTTTGAGCATCCGCTAAAGAAGTTTGGAAGTTTTCTACCGGTATATTATCCCATACTACCCGGTTAACCGTTTCTTCAATTTGCCGCAATTGTTCCGGGGTTAGCGCGGCATGATGAGTAAAATCAAAACGTAACCGCCCGGGTTCCACCAGAGAACCGGCCTGCTGCACATGATTACCTAATAATTTTTTTAAAGCCCCTTGGAGTATATGGGTAGCGGAATGGTTACGGCTGACATTTTGGCGGCGCCCGGCATCTACTTCTATGGTGACTGGAAGATTTTCGGCTAAATTTCCCCTTTTTATTTTACCCGTATGGACGTATAACCCTTCCAACGGTCTGGTAACGTTTAGCACTTCTACCATCAGGTTTTCCGCCGTAATTAAGGCTAGGTCGGCTACCTGCCCACCCGCCTCAGCATAACAAGGAGTAAAGCTTAAAATAACTTCTACCTCTTCTCCTTCCAGCGCTTCTCTAACCAGCCGGTCATCCTTAATTATAGCCAAGACGCATGCCTGTCCAACTAACTGGTCATAGCCTACAAAGTCAGTTTCCCCGTAGCGCTCCCGCACGGTTTTATACAAAGCTTCCTTAGCCGGTAAATAATCTGTCTTTGACCTGGCCTCCCGGGCCCTTTGCCGCTGTTTCTCCATGGCCAGTTTAAAACCTTCTTCATCAACCGTTAGATTTTCCTCCGAGGCCATTTCAATGGTCAGCTCTAAAGGAAAGCCATAAGTATCGTAAAGCCGGAAAGCATCTTCGCCCGAAATAATTCTATGTTTGGCGCGGCGAACATCTTCAATTATCCGGTTTAAAATGTCCATTCCTGAAGCCAGCGTTTCACTAAAACGTTCTTGCTCTGTTTTTATTACCCGTAAGATTTGTTTTTTATTAGCCGCCAGTTCCGGATAGGTCTCCGCCATTTGCCCGATGACCACTTCCGCCACTTGGTCCAAAAATGGTCCGGTTAAATTTAATTTCCGCCCAAAAGTGAGCGCCCGCCGCAACAAACGTCTTAAAACATAACCTCTGCCTTCGTTAGAAGGAGCAGCCCCGTCCGCCAGGGCAAAGGTTATGGCCCGGCAGTGGTCGGCAATTATTTTTAACGCCCGGTCGCTTTGGGCCTGCGCACCGTATTTCACCCCGCTTAGTTTTTGCGCAAAGTCAAAAATTTCCCGGAATAAATCGGTACTGTAACTGCTGTCCACTCCCTGCTTGACCTGGGCTACCCGTTCAAGGCCCATCCCGGTATCTATTCCTTTTACTTGCAAAGGATGGTAATTATTTTCTTCGTCACGGTAGTACTGAATAAACCCCAGATTCCAGATCTCTAAAAAACGGTCGCACTCGCAACCTCCCTGACAGTGCTTTTCACCGCAACCATGATCCTCGCCTAAGTCAACATATATTTCCGAACAAGGGCCGCAGGGCCCGGTACCAATTTCCCAAAAATTATTTTCTTTTCCCAAACGGATAATACGCGCGGCGGGAACTCCAACTTCCCGGCGCCAAAGAGTAAAGGCTTCCTCATCATCCTGATAAATACTGATCCATAATTTATCTACCGGAATAACCAATTCTTTGGTAACAAATTCCCACGCCCAAACAATAGCTTCTTTTTTAAAATAATC
>DMDI01000015.1 GCA_003445555.1 Desulfotomaculum sp.
GGGGTTGAATTTTTTTGGCCCCATTTTTGCCAAAAGGAGCCTGTTTTACCAAGCCAGGACGAGGCGGGCATATTAAGGGTGCGGGTATATAAATCAAGCCCCTGCCTTTCGCCGGAAGCGAAAGCTAAATAAAGGGCAATTTCCCTCTCTTCGCCGGGAGCCAGAAGACCCAACTCCCATTTTAAAATCCCTGCTCCTCCCCGTAAATTAGAGGAAGTGCCCGGAAACTTACCCTGGCTAGCCATATCTAACAGCTCTTCTCCCTCCTCTTCCCGTCCGCAGTGATAACCGGTTAAGGGATAATCAGGTGCCGCCAGTAAAAGATAAGTATTGTAACGAAATTGAATTAAGGCCTGGTGGCTAAACTTAAGATACAGGGTGTCGTATAAAGGGGATTCGTCGATTAAAAATAAACAGTACCCTATCAGGGAAAAACTACGACTTTGTTCTATTAGGTTTTTTATTTGGTATTGCCGGATTAAAACATCTGCTTCGGGTAAAATAAAATCATAAAGTTTTATGGTTAAACCCATTTCAGGTTGAATTAGATTTGTTTTTAAGATGTTGGTTTCTGGTAAATATTCCTGTTGAGCCTGCCAGGCCGGCGCGTGAAACCAGCTAACCGGGGTGCCGGGGTACCCGTCTACCTGGATTCCTACGAAAAAACGGCCTAAATGCTGGCCTTTATCAATATGGGGCCAAAAAATACGAAAAAGCTCCCCGTTACCTTTTATTGTAGCTAACATCTTACTATTGCCTATTATTCCCCCTGTAAGCTGGGGGGATAAGAGTTTTTTCACCTTTTTATCTCCTTTTAGTTACGAATTAATTGCTAACCTTTTTTATTTTTTATAAAAGAGCCAATAATTATTAAATTTTATTAAAGAATTAAAAACAAAAGGAAAAATATTTTTAATTTTAGCGGATAAAAATAACCCGTTACCGGACAGGAAATACCTCTTTTTTAGCGAACCTGTTAAACAAAGCAATATATAAAAAGAAAAGGTGAGGGAGAAAATGGATGAAGCTGTACTGCTAGTGGCAAAATTAATGTCTCTGGCGGCACGCACCGCCCCTAAATGCATGGGACAAGATTATGTAGAGACAAAAATTATTGCGGGAGAAGAAATAGAAAGTCTGGCCGCGGAAATGGTAAGCTACGGGCAAAAAACAAAAAAAGCTAACTTTGACCGGGACGCCGAAAATGTTCGCCGTTCCCAGGCGGTATTTTTAATTGGCCTGCGGAAAAATATGCCGGTAGGATTAAATTGTGGCGCCTGCGGCATAAATGAATGCGGTTATTTAATAAGTGAAGAGGGAAATGAGTTTGAAGGGCCTTTATGCGCCTGGCGGGTATTGGATGTAGGGATTGCCCTGGGCTCCGCCGTAAAAATGGCCAGCTCCCTAAACGTAGACAACCGGGTTATGTACCGGGTTGGGGTAGTGGCCCGAAAAATGGGTCTGATTAAAGGACCCCTGGTGATTGGAGTCCCTGTTTCGGTCTACAGTAAAAATATTTACTTTGACCGGGGGTAGTTTGATCGGGGGTAGTATGATGATTCCAAAATAACACCCCCTCCCTAACCTCCCCCTTCAAGGGGGAGGTTAGGGAGGGGGCAGTAGTTTGAAAAGTAACTTTAATAATATTCTTAGTATTTACCACCAGAAATAGCCTTAACTATTATTTTTGGTGGCTATAGAAAAGAAATGGTTTTAATGAAGTATAAATTGTCCGTTATTATCATTGTTAAACAATAAATCATTTGTTATAATTAGAACATAAAAAATCTGTTGGCGATAAAATTAATAAATTAAATACCGTCGGTGCCTTAAAGCAGGGCAACCTTTAAGGAGAATAGGGAATCAGGTGTAAGTCCTGAGCGGACCCGTCACTGTAACCAGGAAATTAGGCGATAAGTTTAAGCCACTGTCCAGCGCTCAATAGTAACCAAGCAAGGCTAAAGGATAAATTAGTTTCCGCAAAACTTATTTGCTTTTTAGTTCAAGAGGTACATTGAGAGCCGGATGGGAAGGCGGCCAAGATACATTAGCAAACTGGAGCCAGGAGACCTGCCGGCGGCATAAAACCGGGGATGATGGTAAAGTCCACGGCCTGTTAGGCTGTGGACTTTTATTTTATTGCTTATTTTAAAGGAGCTTATTTTAAAGGAGGTATTTTTGTGTTTTTAGAAAAAACGATTAACGAAATTAGCGGTCTTGACGAGGAGGCCATGAAGTTGGCCCAAGAGAGGCTGGACAGCTTAATTAAGCCGCCCGGCAGTTTAGGGCGGCTGGAGGAAATAGCGGTTCAACTGGCGGGTATAGCCGGCCAGGCCCGGCCGGAAATAGGAAAAAAAGCCGTAATTGTCATGGCGGCAGACCACGGGGTGGTGGCCGAAGGGGTAAGTGCCGCTCCCCCGGAAATTACGGCACAAATGCTGCCTGCTTTTTTACAAGGGGTGGCGGGCATTGGGGTTTTGGCTCACCAGGCCGAAGCACAGTTAGTGGTGGTGGACATTGGGGTGGCGGTGCCGGTAACTTGTCCCGGAGTGGTAAATAAAAAAATACGGGCCGGCAGCGGTAATATAGCCAAAGGTCCGGCTATGACCAGGAATGAGGCGGTTCAAGCTTTAGAAACCGGGATAAATATTGCCCGGGAGGAAATAAAAAAAGGAGCCACTCTTTTAGCCACCGGTGATATGGGCATTGGCAATACCACCCCCAGCAGCGCGGTGTTTGCTGCTTTAAGCGGTTACCAGGTGGAAAAGATTACCG
>DMDI01000016.1 GCA_003445555.1 Desulfotomaculum sp.
TTTCTGTGGCACTTTCCTTAGGGTCGCCCCCACTGGGTGTTACCCAGCACCCTGCCCTGTGGAGCCCGGACTTTCCTCAGGTGTAATCTTTAAAAAAATCACACCCGCGATCACCTGGTTTACTCACTCTTTAACTCTTTATATTTATTTTATAATAGAAGTGATATTTTTACAACAACTTTATGGTTAGGCGATGCAGCTATAAGATTAGCTATTTGTCTATAAGCTGACGGGATAACCATATTGGGTGATGGTTTATGTTTTTAGACCACGTTATTTTTAACGTAATCAACCACTAAGTTTACCTCAACCCTTAAGGAAAATACCTCGCCTACTCCCAAATTCTTAAGGTAAGTTATTTCTTCCGGGGGTAAATCCGCACCAACAATAACCAAAAATTCTTTCGTTTTCTCTTCTTGTAAGATATTTAGCGTTTCAACAATCAATGACTTGCCTTCCGGGGTTAAAAGGTTTAAACCAATAACGTCAACATCTTCTTGAAGGGCCGTTTTATGTATGGCTTGAGGGGTTTGGTTTCCTACATAAACAACTTCCATACCTGCATCCCGCAACGCCATGGTTACTTTAGCGCCTTTCCAGTGTCCGTCAAAGCCTGGGTTGGCAATTAAAGCCCTGATCTTTTTTTTCTCTTCATTCATTTTTTCTCCCCCCGTACTTTAAATCATTAAATTAAGATACTTAAAAATAGCATTTTTATTCTATTCTGTCAAGTTTGCCATAACAATGGGCTAGTACAATGTTTCGTAATTATCGCTTCAATTACCAACCCCCCACCCCCTCCCCTCCCTCCCCCTTCAAGGGGGAGGTTAGGTGGGGGCGGGTCGGTAATTGAAGTGATAATTACGAAACATTATACTAGTTATTTCTCCGGCTCAAGATTTCTTTTATTTTTATTAAGAAAAGTATCAATTTGAAGCATTAACTGGGGAGCCAGGTCAATTAAACGGTCTACAGCTGGGCTGCCGTCTACCGGCAACAGCCTGATTTGCCCGTGTCCGACCACTAAAAACCCAACGGGCTGGACGGAAACACCGGCCCCGCTTCCTCCCCCAAAAAAAGGCGTCTGAGTCTCTTCGTTGCTTTCATTTTTTCGTTTTCTCTCCGGTTCCAACTCCCCTCCTCCGGCCCCAAAACCACAGGTAACCCGGGAAACAGGAATAATTACCGTTCCGTCAGGTGTCTCCACCGGATCACCCACTACCGTATTTACATCCACCATCCCCTTGATATTTTCCATAGCTGTTTTCATTAAGCCTTCTATGGGGTGCTCAGGCATAAGAACTTCATCCTTTCTTAAGTTCAATTTAGTTACTTTGGCAAGAATTATACAGTTTATAATATGAGCTGAAGGAAAATCAAATATACAAAGCAAAAAACATGAGTTACTTTAATTTTTAAAGCGCAAATTAAAAACGGGTCAACTATTTCCTTCGTTGTTAGGTGTATACTCCTACGTTATTTTTTATTCCAAAAATTTTAGCGAAAAAAGGAAGGAAAACAAAGGGAAATAGAGAATAAGAAAGCTAAGATATTTTCAGAAGGAGGATGAGTTATGTCCATGCTTAAATGGTGGGGTGCTCCTGCCCGGATTGGGGAATCAGTCGCGTTGTACCGAAGATTAGATCAACTTTTTCCTGATACGCTTGCCTTTGAGAATGCTCAACCGCTTACAATCAGGGTACGCGGAGTTATGATTTTAGAAGATTATGATTGGTTTCCCGGCGATAAGAACGACCTGATGATTGTTACGACTACGCAGTTTGGCAGCGAGCCGCCCGTTCAAAGGCTTCATTTTATGCAGCACAATGTTGATTTGGGGTGGCAAGGAGATTTCTTTAACGATGTTGTTTTGGCCATCCGGGATTTCAACACGGAAAGCAGGCAGCTAACATTAAGAATTCAGGTTTACGATATGGATGGTATTCCAAAAGAGCTGATTCAGGCGGTAAATAATGTTTCCCAGAGTGTTGCGGTGGCCTTTCCTCAGTTGGCGCCTTACGCGGCGGCAGTTTCCTTTGGGGTTCCAACACTACTGAATCTGGTGGACAATCTTAATAACCACGATAAAATACTTGACGAACGGATAACTTTAGAAATTGACCAACCGGAAAGAGGACACCAGCTTTTGCAGCCGGGATATTTTGTATGCTTTAAAGTGCCGGTTGAAGACGGTTTATTTTTAAGCAGTAACCTGCACGTTCTCCAGGCGGATAGAAAAACTCTTTTTGAAAGATGCAGCTACGCGATAATAGAGGTTGAGCAGGATTTCCACGCCCAGAGAGAGTGGGAAATTGACCAGAAGGTGGCCAAACTAATTGCCGAATTGAATGGGAAGGGACAAAGCGGAAAAGCAGCGTTGGAATTTTTAAGAGAGACTTTTGACGCGTATGATAAGTTCAGGAAATTAGAGCGTGCCCGGGAACTTAAAAACCGCAAACTTAAAGCAGATGAAGCCTCAAATGAAGCCGAAAGAAAACTTTTGGTGTTAAGTGAGGCCGAAGAAAAACTGCTGCATGAGCTTACCAATGATAAAGCCCTGGCCCCTTTTTTGGGTAGTTAATTAGTCAAGGCAAACCTGTTTAGTTTTGGTTAAGAACGGGGATGGTAAGCAAGTAAATAATTTAATAGAAATATTCCGCCCATACTCAAACTGTTTTTTTCAACCGGGTAACTTTTAAATTATAGCCAACTACGGGAGGTTTTTGGCGTGCGCCAAATTTTCATCGGCACCTCGGGTTATAGTTATAACGACTGGTACGGGCATTTTTACCCCGCCACAATTAAAAAAAACAAAATGCTGGAGTACTACGCCGAAGAGTTTCCTTTTACGGAGATCAACTCCACTTATTACCGGCTGCCCTCCCCGCACTTGCTCAAACAAATGGCCCAAAAAACCCCGAAAGACTTTATTTTTACGGTAAAGGCCTATAAATCCCTAACCCACGAACGGCCAGGAAACATTGCCGAGGACACAAAAAAATTTAATTTAGCTTTAGAGCCTTTAGTGGAAACAAAAAAATTAGGGGCGGTGTTGCTTCAATTCCCCTATTCCTTTCATAACCAGGAAGAGAACAGGCACTATTTGGCTTTTTTGCGTCAACTGTTAAAGGATATTCCTGTCATGGTCGAGTTTCGTCATTATAGCTGGGCAAGTAAAGCTACCTGGGAGTTTTTGCAGTCCTTAAATTTAGGGTACGTCTGTGTTGATGCGCCAAAATTAAAGGGCTTAATTGGACCAGAGATTGTTTGTACGGCTGAAATTGCCTACATCCGTTTTCACGGCCGCAACGCCGCTAAATGGTGGAAGCACGAACAGGCCTATGAAAGGTATGATTATTTATATGCCAAAGAAGAAATTCAGGAATGGCTGCCGGGGATTAAAAAGTTAAGTGATGAAGCCAGGCGTGTTTTTGTAGCTTTTAATAATCACTACCGGGGCCAGGCGGTGCAAAATGCCCGTATGCTGCGGGAATTACTTTCAATTTAGGCTTTAAAATTCTTTTAATTTGCGTTTTTTCCGGGGCAAAATAAAGATGGGTAAAACAAGAGCAATCCGTTGCTCCAAAACGATTTGCCGCCGGCAAAAGGCTTTGGGCCAAAAGGCAAGAAATTGTGCATTCCTTTCTTTGCCTGCTTTCCAAGGTAAATATTTCCTTTAACTGCCCTACTTGAAGCAAGTAGTCAATATGCCAGTGCATTTTTTGGGGAGGCTTTAAATAGCGGTTTGTTCTGCCTCTTAATCCACTCATGGCTGAACCAACGTAAGCATAATATCCGGGAGAAAAAGTAATTTCCCCTAAAGAACCCACCCGCAGTATTTGCTTTACCGGAAGGTAAATCAAAAGAATATAGGTGCCTGGTTTATTGGTTATGAGTGGACAAATTATTCCGTTAAAGCTAAAAATATGGTTTTTAAATTGCATGCTTTCCCCAAAGGTTTTCACAAATTAACTTATAAATAATAAGAACTACCAATACTATTTAAAATAAAGGCTTCCGGCATTGCCTGGCTCAAGTAATGTGTGCTTTGCCAGCCGGTGCAATGCATAGGGATAATTTTAGCCAGGCTTAATGCTTTTAATTCTTTAACGGTTTGTTCCAATACGTAGGCCAAATTTGGCGTCCCGCTTAAATGCAGCCCGCCCAAAATAGCATAAACCTTTTTCTGGCCGGTAATTTTTTGAGCCCAATGGACCGTATTAACAATGCCGGCATGGGCGCAACCGGCAATTACCACCAGCCCTTTGTTTCTTACGTTAGCAATAATACTTTGGTCGTCTAAAATAAGGTCTTCCACCAGTTTCCCTTCCTTTTCCAGGTACATATTTAGATTCCCCTTTTCATAAGTGTTTTGACGGGGAATTTCTCCGGTGGTGGCCAAAAAGGCATTTCCTAAAAGATAAGGTTTTTTACTTTCCGTGATTATTGCTCCGGCAGAAATTATTTCTTCTCGTTTCAAGGAAGGTAAGGTTACTTTGGTCACCCCGTGAAGCAGGTTAACCCGGGAACTTAAAAAAGCATCCGGGTGGCAAACTAGAGGCATTTTTTTTGACGCCAGGGCAAGCAGTTGCTTCAAACCGCCAAAATGGTCCATATGTCCGTGACTTAAGACTATCGTCTCTACTTCAGCTAAATTAATTTCCAGAACCTTTAAGTTATAAGCTATGGCCTTTCCTGTCCAACCGGCGTCCAAAATAACGGTATGTTTTTCCTCGCCCCTGATGGCCTGAATAAGTAATGAAAGGCCGTGTTCCGCCAAAAGCGCCGCCCTTACCCCTTTTTTAGCCCTAAACCTTTTTACTCCTTCCTGGTCAGCCAGTAAAAGATCAGAATAGTTGTCTATTAAAGTGGTAATTTCTAGGCTATCTATTTCTTTTAAATTTAACATAAAGGTTCTCCTTTCCAAGACGATTTTAAAATGTTTTGCTTTTTAGTTAAGTTTACTTTTTTATTCGCTAAAAAGAAATGCTTTCCTGCTGACCGATTTGAAAT
The DNA here is from genome assembly GCA_003445555.1 of Desulfotomaculum sp. GTDB lineage: Bacteria > Bacillota > Desulfotomaculia > Desulfotomaculales > Nap2-2B > SCADC1-2-3. Next base: position 5,014 of record DMDI01000016.1, read on the forward strand.
ATCAAAAAAATTTTTTATTTTCCTCTTGACATTGGTTTTTAAAAGAGATAAAATTTATTAAAATAAAGATGAGGACAGTCCTTTATTTTTTATAAAATAGTTAGGTATACCTAACAGTACTCCCCTAAGGAGGGTAGTAATATGACCGGTCCGTTAAACCTTACTCCTGCCCGGGAAGATTATATAGAAGTTATCTTAAATTTGACCGAAAAACAAGAGAAGGTAAGAATTACCGATATTGCCGCCAAGCTGGGTATTGCCAAGGCCAGCGTAAATGAAGCCGTCAAGGCCTTGGCCGGGCTTAAACTGGTAAAGCAAGAGAAATACGGCCCGGTCGAGCTAACTCCGGAAGGCAAAGAGCAGGCCGTTAAAGTCCGGTACCGGCACCGGATGTTAGCCAGGTTTTTAACGGACGTTCTTCACGTAGACCCAATAACGGCTGAAAAAGACGCCTGTTTAATTGAACATGTAGTCAGTCCGGTTACCTTGCTCAGACTGACGGAACACCTTGCACAAACCGCTCCTTTAAAAGATAAAAAAGAAAAAAGGGAGGGATGGAAAATGGAAGCGGTTAATACCCAGGCTTTGAGTGAACTACCACTAGGAGCTAAAGGTAAGGTAGTGCGGATTACTAATACCGAAGGTGTGCGGCGGCGCATCCTGGATATGGGAGTGGTTTTAGGGGCGGAAGTGGTAGTGGAGGGGAGGGCCCCCTTAGGTGACCCGATGGAGATTAGAGTTAAGGGTTACCGCTTAAGCCTGAGAAAAAATGAGGCGGCTAGTATTTTTGTCAGCCAGGAAGAATAAAGGATTGGTATTTGGTAATGAATAAGCAAACATTTCCCCTTACTTTTTTAACGGCCGGTCAAAAGGCCGCGGTTAAGGAAATTGCCAGTGGAAGAAACCTGCGCCACCGTTTAAACGAACTAGGCTTTGTCCGGGGGGCCGAAGTCCAGGTTATCCGTAATGATGGTTGCGGACCCATAATTATTTCTTTAGGAAACGGTTTGGGGAATAGTCGGCTGGCCATTGGCCGGGGGGCAGCGCACAAGGTTATGGTGGAAGAGGTAAAAGAAGCTTAAAAATATTTGCCGGCTAGATGATTAGCCTAAGACAAGCCTTTCTTTTAAGGCGTTTGCCTTTAGCTAGCGGGATGACCATTAAAAATTTTATATTTGCTTTTCAAGCAAATATTTATTATTTGCCTTAATGTTAGGCTAACCTAACATTACTTTTAAATAAAAATAAACCATTTCAGGAGGGGAAGTAATGGAGACAGGGATAAAGACAACGGAAACAGCGGTAAAAGTAAAGGCAGAAAAGGAGCAGGTCATTGCCTTAGCTGGAAACCCCAATTCTGGTAAAACCAGCCTTTTTAATGACCTTACCGGTTCCCACCAGCAGGTAGGCAACTGGCCCGGGGTAACGGTGGAAAAAAAGGAAGGCAAGCTTACCTGCCAGGGGGAGTCTTTAAAAGTGATAGACCTGCCGGGAACTTATAGTCTGGGCGGCTATACCGGGGATGAGCTTATTGCCCGCAATTTTATCCTTTATGAACAGCCAGGCGTAATTATTAATGTGCTTGACGCCG
>DMDI01000065.1 GCA_003445555.1 Desulfotomaculum sp.
CCAACAAGATTAAAATCTTCGACCTGCCTGCCGGCAGACAGGCTATCCGGAATTCGCCAATGCCTTAAGAGAAGAAATTCGCTCTCATGCAGAGACATTGGCCAGGGAAAACGATCTTGAGATCGAATTCATCAGAAAGATCAAGGCATTTCGCAAGGGAGAGCGCATCAAAGACCAGTTATCCTTCTTTTCCGACTCGCAACTAGCGACAGTTCCCGCTCGGCGAACAAACGGGTTATCGCTGACTATGCGGTTGATGACATCATCATTTTCCCAGAGCTTATCAAGAACCGGCGTGATCCAACGGGATTTGACATCCTCGGCGTCTGACGTTTTTTCAAGCCCGGGTACAACTTGGTATCACCCCACCTCCCCGACATCAACTATGTTTCACATGTCCACGCATCACGGCCATTGCTTACCTACTTTAAAAACGAAAAGCCGGATGTACGCCCCCGGCCTTTATGTTTTCTTTTAGGCAACAAAAACTTTTTTGCTTAGCTGTATTCAGTATTCAGGTTAAGACAATTTCCTTGCATAATCCCGGGTAAGTTTAAGTCGTCATTGTCCTTTTTACCACATTCTTAAGCAACCCAGTTCTTTATCCCTCTTGATATACGTAATATTACGTAATATAATGTAATTCTAAAAGAGGTGAGCCCGAATGACCGAACGGGCAGTCCTGAAACTTCTAAAAGAAAACGGATGGCACATAGAAGAAGGCAGAAAGCGCCACCTAGCCACCAATCCAGATAAACCCGGCATAAAAATTCCGATACCTAGACACCGTAAGGACATCCCGACAGGCACAATAAACAGCATCCTCAAAATTGCGGGGCTGAAATAAGCCCCGGTTGAGAGTTTACATATTAACAGACCGAAAGGAGTGGAAATCATGGCCAAATATATTTATCCAGCCATATTTACCTTGGAAGAAAACACCTATAACGTAGCGGTTCCCGACTTGCCAGGGTGCTTTACCTGTGGCGAAACACTCATCGATGCTATAGATATGGTACGAGATGCTATATCTATGTGGCTTTGTGATGCTGAGAATAAAAACGAACCAATTCCGGAACCAAGCGATCCAAAAATAATAGTTTACGAATCAAACAGCTTTATCAGTTTAATTGATGCTGACACTACAGAATACCGACGTGAAAATGATAACCGCGCAGTTAAAAAGACATTAAGTATTCCAAGTTGGTTGAATGCTAAAGCTGAAAAGGCCGGTGTTAATTTTTCGCAAATACTGCAAGATGCTTTAAAAAGCCGTCTTGATATCAAAAAGCAGCCTTAACCGGCTGCCCCCTGTAATGCTTATAGAACACATCTAAAACAGGTCAATCATTTGGCCAGGGAGGAACACCATGAATCTTTTTGATTTTGAAGAACACATAGCCAATAAAATACTCGATCGCGGATGGGATTATTTTCAGAATGACAATATAAGTTCCCTTGTCAAAGAAGATGAGAATTCCTATATCGCCATTGTTGAGGGTACTGATGACTATACCGTTGAAGTTGAAATTGACGGCGATAATAATATAGCGTATTCCAGCTGTAACTGCCCGTATGACATGGGACCTTTATGTAAACATGAAGTTGCCGTGTTCTATGCGCTCAGGCAAATGCTGGAACAGGGAAAGGACTGTGAAACAATCGGCTCGGCAGTTGAAATGACCGCCAGTCCCGTTAAAAGCAAGAAAAAATCTCCTTCAGCCAAGGAATCTCCATATGATAGATTTGTATCAATAATTTCTTCACAGTCAAAGGACAAGCTGGTTCAGTTCCTGGTTTCCCTGTCCGTCGAAAATGATCAAATAGGCCGCAAGGTTGAACTTGAATTCGGCGCCGGAGACATTGAGCAGGAATGTAAAAACTGTATCGCGCTTATTCGGAGTTGTATCAGACAGCATACGGACAGGCACGGTTTTATTTCATACAGTGAAACTTACGGCGCCACAGAAGGCGCCAAGATGGCGTTTGAAAGGGCGCAGCAAGCAGCAGAAGACAATGATTATACAAGAGCGGCGAACCTGTATTTGTGCATTCTTCATGAGATGGTCCCGCTGCTGCAGTCAGCCGATGATTCCTATGGAGACATCGGCGCTGTTATTGAAGAATCAATCTCGGCCCTTCAAGAGTTGGCCGGGATAGATATGCCCGCTGATATATCGGAGTATGTTTTTCAGAAAATCCTCTCGGAGTCGTCGAATAATATTTACGAAGGCTGGACCGACTGGAAACTGGACCTGTTGGAAGCCTCCTCACAACTTACCGATAATACGGAACGAAGGAAGACTTTTGAAAAACACCTTGATTCATTCACCGATGAACTTGACGATTCATGGAGTTCTCAACACCTGGCGGAAAGGATAGCAATGATCCGCTATCAACTGCTTCTTGAGCACGAAGGTGAAATCAGCGCAAAAAAGTTTATGGAGCAAAACATTGGCTTTTCCTTTTTCAGGGAAATGGCTGTCAAAAAAGCGTTGTCTAAAAAAGAATACGGCCTCGCTGAAAAGCTGGCCCTTGAAGGCGAGCAATATGACAGGGGAATGCAGGGCCTTATTAATAAATGGAAAGAATTACGGTATGAAACATACAGGCTCGCCGGCCAACTTGAAAAACAGCGCTCCATCGCCGAAGAGTTTATTGCAGCCGGCAGTTTCGATTACTATCTAAAATTAAAATCGACTTATTCCAAAGATGAATGGGCATCAGTCTATCCCGATATAATCAAAAGCCTTGAAAACCAGAAAGACTATAGCGGCAACTATACAAAAATACTAATTGAGGAAAATGAATTGCATAAACTCCTCGACTATGTCAAAACCGAGCCTTTCTATATAATGGAATATTACAAGCATCTGCTCCCTGCTTTCAGCGACGAGGTTTATCAGATTTTTGTTGAATATATCCTTAATGAAGCTAAAATTGCAAAAAATAGGAGGGACTATCAGGAGGTCTGCTCTTGCATCAGGCT
>DMDI01000101.1 GCA_003445555.1 Desulfotomaculum sp.
ATCGTCTCCTGTAAGCATGGCTGTTTTAAGACCCAAATCATGCAGTGACTTAATGGCTTTTTTTGACTCAGGTTTTATCTGATCTGCCAAAACTATCATTCCCAAAATAGCTTTGCTATTTGCTAAAATTACTACCGTTTTGCCATACTTGGCACATTGTGTGTATTTTTCTTCTATTTCAGCACCCCACAGGCCGTTTTCTTGCATTAACACTTTGTTTCCAATGATATACTTCTCATCATCAATCACGCCCCGGACGCCCTTGCCGGCGATGTTTTTGAAGTTAGAAACTCTCATTAGTGATAAGTTCTCTTCTTTGGCGTGCTTAACGATTGACAAGCCGATCATATGCGATGAACCACTCTCCAAAGAGGCGCTCAGCCCGAGAACATCTTGTTTTCCTTCGCCCATATCGACAACTTCCGTAACCCCAAATTCTCCCTTAGTTAAAGTTCCCGTTTTATCAAAAATCACATAATCAACATCCTTAACAATCTCTAATTTTTTGAGATTCTTCACAAATAGACCATTCTTTACCGCCAATGTTGTGGCAATGGTAGAAACGGTCGGGATAGCCAAACCTAAAGCATGGGGACAAGCTATTACCAATACTGTTATCCCCAGAGTTAAGGCAAATATAAACGATTGACCGACAAATAGTGTCCAAATTAAGACTGTTAAAATAGCCACTCCAAGAGCCGTAAATGTCAAAATGCCCGCCGCTTTATCCGCAAGGCTTTGCGCGCTTGGCTTTGTTTGTTTCGCCTGAGCAATCAGTTTTTGAATTTGTCCAATAGTGGAATTTTCACCAACCCTGTCAAGTTTCACCTGGACGGAACCATCAAGACAAATTGAGCCCGCAATTACCCTGTCAGCCTCTTGCTTCTCAATGGGTTTGGATTCTCCACTGATCAAAGACTCGTTAAAATTAGCTTTACCCGCGATAATTGTTCCGTCAGCGGGAACTTTTTCTCCCGGTTTAACCAACACAATATTGCCCTCTCTAAGATCAAAAATGTCAACATCTTTTTCTTCATTTCCCACAAGAAGATGGGCCTTTTTGGGCAATAACTTTGCCACTTCATTCAGGGCATCTCCTGCCCTGGCGCCGGACTTGGCTTCAAGATAATGGCCAAACAACAACACCCAAATTAAAGTTGATATTTCTATATAAAACTCTGCATTAAGCGAGGGTAAGAAGGTAGAGACAGCAGAGAACAAGTATCCGGCGCCAACCGCCAAAGAAACCAATGTCATCATGCCGTAATTTTTAGCTTTTATTTCATGCCGGGCATGCTTAAAGAAGATGAGGGCAAAGTAAAAAATAGCCGTCGCGATACCAAACTGAAGATAGGATCGTAGGTAAAAGTCAGAAAAGCCCAAAACACCCAAACCCGTCTTGGTTAACAATAAAAGCGGGATCAACAACACACTTACAATCCAAAAGCGTTTCAAAAAATCGGATGCCGAGTTCATTTCGCCGTCCATCATATGGGAAGAGTGTCCATGGTGATTCATCTCGTCTCTGTGTTCACGGTGTTGGTGGTTGTTATCCATTATTCCTTTATTTTACTTCAAATAAATATTTATTAAAATAGAAGTGTTCGGCGGCCACTCTGTCCGTCTTCTATGGGACAAGATTCGAACAATGATATGTTTTTCAACGTCTTGCCTATCGGCAGGCAGGACAAACCGGGCAAGCGAACTTGAATATTCAGAATTTACGAATAAAGAAGTAAATAGATTTTTAGTCTGTTAACTACCTTTTTGTGTTCACAACTTATTCCAAATTTAATACCAGTTTTTTCTCAATTAGAGTTGCCATCAAAAAAAAGGATGTACCTACCATTTCCAAGCCTTCTTCAACTGCCACATAATATACATAAATGTCTTTGCCGTAAGACATTGATCCCAACAGCTCAAATACTAAAACTAAGGCAAAACATAAAATGCCTATCATCATCGGTTTGCGAACCAATTTATTCGTAAGTTTCATTTTTGCGATAAGTAATACAAAAACTGCGACGATTACCAGGAATAATGGAAATATCCAGGACAAGGTAGAAAGATTCTTTAATATTCCTTCCTCTTTAGTACCCGCCTTTATTAAAGTATTTGTGTATTCGTGAACTTCAAAATACTCATCAAAAGCCAAGATGATAAAGAAAAGTCCATAAGCAATATCAGCCAACCATTTTAATTTTGACTCTTTATTTATGATATTAGTTAAAGCCACGTAACCTACCAAAAAGGCGGTAACAGTTGAAAAGAAGGCAGCCAGTGTATATTTCTCGTCCATGTAAAAAATACTCGTATTCATACCCAATACCCGTATTGGATGAAAAAAAAGATGAAGAACGGTTATTGTCAAAGCAACGAAGAAAAAAATAGCGAAGACCGTAAATTCCGGCCGATAATGTTTTAAATAATGCCGGTTATATTTTTTCATTATTCATATTTTAACCTAAACCGGCAAATTTTATAAGACGGACTGTCCCAAAAACATTCCATTTTAAACACCAGGTAGAATATTCGAATAATGGTATGTTTTTAGACGACCTGCCGGCAGGCAGGACAGACTGGGCAAGTTACCCAACTCGGGGGATATCAAGATCTGATAAATAAAACCATAATCAAATTTTTGCCATTAAAAACCACTTGACAAATTAGCGCTTTATTTGTTAGACTGCTAATATATAAAAATTAAAAATAAAAGGGGGTGAGAAAAAGTGGCAACCAGTCTTGTTCCAAGAAGACTTTTATCTTTTCCCAGCTTTTCTCTTCCAGACTTTTGGGAGGAAGACGAGGAGTGGTTGACTTCTCCTTCTGCCCAAAGTGGTCTCTCTGTATACGAAGACAAAGACAAGGTTTATATAGAAGCTGCCGTTCCCGGTATTGATCCTAAAAATGTGGAGGTAACTTTTCAAGACGGCTATATCTGGATTCGAGGAGAGACCAAGGAAGAAAAAGAGGATAAGAAAAAGAAATACTATCGAAAGGCAAGCCAGTCATTCTCTTATCGAGTAGCTGTTCCCGGTGATGTAGATACCACCAAAGACCCGGAAGCTACTTACAAGCACGGAGTAATGACCGTTGCCTTTGCTAAATCTCCGAAAGCGCGACCCAAGAGAATCCAGATTAAAACAATTAGCGAATAAATTGTAAGGTTAAGCGCTTTCCCGAGAACCCCACCTTATGTAGGGTGGGGTTCTGTTATTTGTTAAAAACTTAAACTGGCGGAAAACATCTTATTTATCACTCTCCTTAGGATGTTCCGTTGTTCGTACTATTCCTTTTATCTTGTTATAGCTCCTTACAG
>DMDI01000060.1 GCA_003445555.1 Desulfotomaculum sp.
ATATTATCTATCTCCCCTTCGGTAATTAAATCTGCCGGGTGGCGGTCGTCGCAGCCGAATAAAAGATTTGGGCAAGTTTTTTCGTTTACCAGCGGCAGCAGGTCAAGCAGGTTTTTAGCGGCCGAACCTTCCCGGATAATTATTTTCATTCCCAGGCGAAGTTTTTCCAGGGCTTCTTCTAAAGCAGTGCATTCATGGTCGGTTAGGATGCCCGCGCTTAAGTAGGCGTTTAAATTTTTCCCGCTTAAAGTCGGCGCATGGCCATCAATCAAACGCTTGTTTTCACGAGCTGTTCTTATTTTGGCTAAAACGCCTGGTTCTTTAAGGTAAACGCCGGGGAAATTCATTACCTCCGCCAGACCCGGGGACGACGGGCAGATTTTAAAGCCTTCCCGAATTTCGGCGGGGCCAATGACTGCCCCGGCTGTTTCCATTTGGGTAGCCGGTACACAAGAAGGGAGCATATAAAATATATCCAGCGGCAGTTCCTGAGCAGCATTCACCATATAACGCAAGCCGTCCAGGCCGGCCACATTAACAATCTCGTGCGGGTCGGCAATAACAGTGGTGGTACCGTGAACAACGGCCGCGGCAGCAAAGTTAGCCGGGGTAAGCAAAGAACTTTCAAGGTGGAGGTGGGCATCAATTAAACCGGGAATTAAATATTTACCGGTAAGGTTTACTAACTCCTGCCCCCAGGAGTAATCTCCTACACCGGCAATAACACTGTCCTTTATGGCTACGTTGGCGGTCAAAATTTCCCCGGTAAAAACATTAACCAGAAAAGCATTTTTTAATAAGATATCAGCCGGGGCATTTCCCCTAGCTACATCAATTACTTTTTCCATAAGATAAGTTCCGTAGTTTCCATAAGGCACATTTCAACTTAATTTATTTTAAGACAATTATTTCACTTTTAATTTCTTGGCCTAACTCAAGAACACCGTACGAATTAAAAGGAGCGAACCTTTTATCTGTCGGGCTTCCCGGATTAAAAAAAAGAATGCCTTCTTTGACCTCATTTATAGGGCTATGGGAGTGACCAAAAAGGATAATTTCAACCCCTTCAAACTCATATTTTACTTGGTCAATCAAACTTTGAGGGGAACCAAAACCATGGGTAACTCCTATCCGGTAACCGGCGGCCCCAAAAGTAGTCTTGGCGGGAAGAATACTTACCAGTTCCGGGGCATCCATATTTCCGTAAACAGCAATTAATTTACCCTTTTTATTTAAATTTTTTAATCGTTCATAAACAAAAGGAGCTACAAAGTCACCACAATGAACCATAAGGTCAGCTTCTTGAAGAACCTTTTCTACTTCTTGGGGAAGCCACTTTTCTTCCCGTTTAATATGGGTGTCTGAAATCACTACAATCTTCACGTTTTAAAATCTCCCTACACTATAAGGTAAAGGTACGGGGAAGCAAAAAGAACGTCCCTCTGCTTCCCTCTCTGCTTCCACTTAGACTTGCTTTAAACCGGGCTAGCGGCGCCTAAACTTTTGCCACCACCGCCCCAGCGGCCCGCTGCTATTTAGTTCCAGGTAGCTTCTTTCTTCCCGGCCGGGGACCAGGAGAAGGCCAAAGGGTTGCCCTTCCCGGGGCGGTGGGCATACTTCCCGCCGGTATTTTCGCCTCTCTCCCTGGAGGTACTCAACCTCTATGGGTTCTCGTTTTTCTTTTAACTTCAAGCTATTTTCCAAGCCGGCCCGGTCAAAAACCGGTAAGCCGTTTACTCTTAAAACCAAATCATAAGAACGAATTCCTGCCTGCCAGGCCGGGGTATTTTTTAGGGTGTCCAGTACCCGTACCCCGTCCACGGAAGAAACGTAAATAGGCAAAGCTTGAAATTCAATTCTTTTGCCTATAAAAATAATCAATTCGTGACCTAAAGGAGAGAATAAGGCGGCCAGCAAAGCTAATTCTTTAAAGTTTTGGGCCAGGGTGGCGAACAGTAATAAAACAAGACTGTATGCCCCTAAAAAGTACGCGGATAACCGGCTTTTCTTTACCGGAGGACGCGCCAGGGCTATATCACCGTAACCCAGGGCCGCAATAACCGGAATAAGTGTGTACACTACGTTTTTCGGGTCTCCTTCTATTTCTGGTTTAATTAAAGGCCACCAATCCGGCATGTTTATTCCTTCGGGGAAAAAGGATTGTCCAATTACCGCCAGGGCGACAATGGGAATAGGCCAAAACCTTTGCAAAGTAAAGCCCCCCACCAGTTGGCCATTTACCGCTTTAAAATAGGCCGGTACCGCTCCTAAATGACCGCTAAAAAAAATAAGCAGGCTTTCCACTAAATGAAGAATGGCTACCAAGGCCAATAATTGAGGAATGTTTACCTGGGGGAAGTTAAATATCAGGTTGCTTAAGGCTATAATGCCTCCCGCGTAAGCAAAGCATAGAAACCGCGGGTTAATAAGCATTAAGAGAATAGCCACCGGCCAAAGATAAATCAAGCCCGTGCCTGATAAAGTTAATCCTACTACCACCATAATGACACTACCGATTAAACCTCCTAAAATGCCGTAAACCACGGCCGTAAAAACATCTCCCCACCCCTGTTTTAGCCGGATGCCGTAAATAGCCTCTTTGGCCGCGGACATCCGGCGATACTGCAAGGCAACCAAAAATATCACCAGCCAAAAAATGGGATTAAAAAATACCCGGCCTATATTGGCTATGATTAAGGGTAAAACCTGATTAAAAGGAAACAATTCTTCACCTTCCCGGTTTAAACGTTAAATTAAATTAAGCGGCCAGTTTTTGCCGCAGGATTTCAAGAGCCTTTTCTTTTTGGAGGTCTTTTTCAGCTCCAAGTTCTTGTTTAACTACAATATCAGGGGCGATGCCCTGTTGATGAATATTATGCTTGGCCGGAGTAAGGTAACGGGCCGTGGTTAGCTTTAGTCCTGCTCCGTTGCCCAGGTCAAATACGGTTTGAACAACCCCTTTACCAAAAGTTTTTTCCCCAATTAAAATACCCACTTTCCGGTCTTTGATTGCGCCGGCTAAAATTTCCGCGGCACTGGCACTGGCTTCGTTAACCAAAACCACCAACGGTAAAGTAAGATTGCTGCCGTTAACAGAATAAGTATCTTTTTTTCCCGAACGGTAGTCAACGTATACCACCGGGCCTTTTGGAATAAATTTTTCGGCTACTTCAACGGCGGCACGCAATTCTCCGCCCGGATTATTTCGCAAATCCAGGAGGATCCCCCGGGCCTGGCTTTTTTTGAAATTACTTAATACTACTTCTAATTCTGCCGGAGTCTTGGTTGTGAACTGGGAAATAGTCAGGTAACCTATTTTTGTGCCCTTTAAGATATGTCCTTCTACCGTGGGAATACTAATTTCTTCTCTGGTTAATTCTACGGTAAATTCAGTTTTACGGTTCAGTTTCTGAACTGCTTCTTTTGTTCCTTCATTTTGACGCAGAATAGTCAATTTGACTTTAGTGCCTGCCGCCCCCCGCATTAAACTAATGGCTGTATCCAGGTCAATTCCTTTTGTTTCACGATTATTAATCTTATATATAATATCACCGGCCTTTATTCCTTTCCGGTAGGCCGGGGTTCCTTCGTATGAGCGCATCACGGTTAAGTAATCATTTTTTAGACCCACTAAAATTCCTAACCCCCCAAAGGTGCCGTTGATTTGTTCTTTTAACTGGGTGTAAGTAGCCGGGTCTAAATAAATTGAATATGGATCGCCAAGCGAATCAACTATACCTTTGGTTGCTCCTTCAATAAGGCTTTTAGTGTTAACTGGATATAGATATTGAGAACGGATTAAAGAAACAACTTTAAACAGGTTGCCAAAATTATGGTAATTGATAACTATTAAACCGCCTGAAAAAATGAAAGCAAAAAAAATTAATATTCCCAGGTAAACAGACCAGCGTTTACCACGGGAAGACTTTCTGTTTATGTAATAAGCCACCTATAATTCCACCCGCCCGTAAAAATTTTGTAAATACTCAGGCACAAAAGGGCAAAGGCCTGCCCGTCAGACTGATAGACATTATAGAAATAACATGAAAGATAATCTATCAGCCTGACAGACAGGCGGGGCACAAAGGCACAAAGTTTTTTGCCAGCGAAAATCCTTGGATTTTCATTCTCCGTTGTAGGGGCGTATTGCAATACGCCCCTACAGCATGGGTGTTTCATTTCCCTTTGCTCCTCTGTGCCTTTACCACTACGAACCAGAGTAGTTACATTATTCTTATTATACTACACCAACTTTTTAATAAGTACAACTTAATAAAAAATCGAGTTATTTAATCCCTTAAAAGAAGGATTACGGCAATTAATGTCGAAAACATTTTAATAAAAGCATTATGTGTCAGTTTTTACCAACTAGCTACCGGGAGGGTAAAGATGGTTCATTTTTATCATGTTTCTAAAGTTTACCAAAACGGCGTGAAAGCTTTAAAAGATGTAACGATGCATATTTCTAAAGGCGATTTTCTTTTTTTGGTTGGTCCAAGCGGAGCAGGGAAAACCACTTTAACTAAGTTATTGTTACGGGAAGAACTTCCTACCAAAGGTCAGGTAATCTTTTGCGGCAAAAACGTTGCCCGTTTAAAACCTCAGGAAATTCCCTTGTTAAGACGTAAAATTGGGGTGGTTTTTCAGGACTTCAGGTTGCTTCCTAAAAAAACAGTTTACGAAAATGTAGCCTTTGCTTTAGAGGTTATCGGCGGTTCGGGACAAATCATCAAAAAAAGAGTGCCGGAAGCTTTAGAGTTGGTGGGGCTGGCTGACAAGCAAAAAATGTTTCCTTCCCAGTTATCCGGGGGGGAACAACAACGGGCCGGAATTGCCCGCGCTATTGTCAACCGTCCTTTATTATTAATCACGGACGAACCAACCGGTAATTTAGATCCCAAAACTTCCTGGGAATTGATTTATTTATTACAGGAAATTAACCGCCTGGGAACTACTATTATAATGGCTACCCACGCCTGGGATATTGTAAATACTTTAAAAAAACGGGTGGTTGCCCTTTCAGGCGGGCAAATGGTCCGGGATGAAAAAAGAGGCGTTTATGGCTATGGGGGTTAATACCCTGGCCTATTATTTTAAAGAAACAGCCCGCTACCTGGTTAGAAATAGCTGGCTTTCTTTAGCCGCCATAGGGACCATTACCGTTTCGCTTTTAATATTAGGTGTTTCTATACTTTTAGTAACCAATACCAACAAAATTGCGCTTGATTTAGAGCAGAAACTAGAAATACGGGTTTTTTTAAAACAAAATTTATCCTTAAGCCAGGTAGAACAACTTGAGAAGAGAATTAATTTTGTTTCTGGGGTGGCCAGGGTATCTTTTGTTTCCAAAGAAAAGGCGCTGGCCGACCTGCGTAAGGGTCTGGGAGAGCGAAAAGATATTTTAGCCGGGATGAAAAAAAATCCCTTACCGGATGCCTTTCAGGTAAAAATGGAGCGCTCGGAACAAATAGCCGGTGCCGCGGCTCAAATCAGCTCACTGCCCGGTGTTGAACAGGTGCTTTACGGACAGGATACGGTAGAAAAACTGTTGCTGGTAACCCGTTGGGTCCGGATAGCCGGAATAATAATTATAGGGGCCTTAATCCTGGCGGCTTTATTCCTCATATCTTCAATTATTCGTTTGTCGGTATTTGCCCGGCGCCAGGAAATAAGCATTATGAAAGTTTTAGGCGCTACCAATTGGTTTATTCGTACTCCTTTCCTGCTTGAGGGGGTAACTCTGGGTTTTTTAGGTTCTTTTGTGGCGGTGGTGATTCTTTATTTTAGTTACTGGTCCTTTGTTCAGCAGATAAGTACGTTTGTACCCTTTATTCCTTTGGTGGCCGATCAGCGCCTGTTATTTAACCTGTTTGGCGGATTAGTGGGCTTGGGATTAGTAATTGGTATTGCCGGTAGTTTTTTTTCCGTCCGCAAATATTTGAAAGTTTAAGGGGTGGTAATAATTAGTAATATTACCAAGAGGTTAATGTTTTTAAGCCTTGCTTTAGTCTTCTTTAGTGTTTATTTTTTGCACTCGGCTCAAGGAGCCAGCCTCCAGGAAAGATTAAATAATACCAGACAAAAAATTTTCCACCAAAAAAAGCAGGTTAAAGAAAGCAAAAAAGAAGTAAAAAGTTACGCCAGCCAGGTGGCTCAAGTGGAAAATAATATTGTGGCCGTAGAAGACCAAGTTATAAGCACGCAAAACAAGCTTGATCAGGCTATAATTGCTCTGCAACGCACCGAAAGACGGCTCAAGGAAGTAGAAGCTGAACTGGCTTTGAGTACGCGTATTTTAGAACAAAGACTGCGTAATATTTACGTAGAAGGGCAGGTTAGTTATCTTGAGGTAGTTTTAGGAGCTGAAGATTTTGGTGATTTTATTATCCGCTACGAATTGCTCAAAAAAATATTAGCGGAAGATAACGAACTAGTTAAAAAAGTTATGGCCCAACAACAAGAGGTGGCGCGGAAAAAGGAAGCTTTGCAGCAGCAGAGCAGCCATATTGCCGGTTTGCTTCGAGAACAAAAATCGGCTTGCCAGGAGTTAGCGCAACAAAAAACCCGGCAAAAAGTCTTGTTGGCTTCCGCCTGGGGAGAACTAAGCCGTCATCAAGAGGAACTGGAAGAGCTAGAAGCTCAGGAACGGGAAATTTTGCGGCAAATTGCCTTGCAGCGGACAAAAAGTACTGCGCCCCCGCGGGGTAGTGGCGGCTTTACCTGGCCGGGGCCGGCGGGGAGAAGGATTTCATCTGGGTTTTGGAAACCCCCGCCTCCCCTTTTTAAATATAACCCGATTNNGCGCCCCGGGGGGGTGGTGGCGGTTTTCCCGGCCCGGTGCCGGCGGGAAAAAGTTTTTCATCTGGTTTTGGTAACCGCCTGCATCCTATTTTAAACTATACCCGTTTTCACAGCGGGATTGATATTCCTGCTTCTTCAGGCTCCTCTGTGGTGGCAACTCAGGACGGTACGGTAATTCACGTTGGTTTTATGAGTGGTTACGGCAATATTATTATGCTTGATCACGGGAGAGGTATTACTACCCTCTACGCTCATCTATCCGCCCAGCTTGTTTCCCGGGGACAAGAGGTAACTAAAGGTCAGTCAATAGGTAGAGTTGGCAGTACGGGCATGTCTACCGGACCACACTTGCATTTTGAAGTTAGGGTAAACGGTTCACCGGTTAATCCTACCGGTTATTTATAAGCAATTTGTAATTTTTTATCAATTAATTTTTCTACGGCCGCAATTAAATTTTGCGGGGTAAGCCCATATTTTACTAATAGCTCTTCCGCCTTTCCCGACTCGCCAAATACATCGGGCAGGCCCACCCTTTTTACCGGTACAGGACAATATTCACCGGTTACTTCGGCTACGGCACTGCCTAAACCGCCAATAAGGCTATGTTCTTCAGCCGTAACCAAGAAACCTGTTTCTTCGGCTGCTTTAACAATTGCCGCCACATCTAAGGGTTTTAAGGTGTGGATATTTAAAACCCGCACTTGTTTTCCTTCCCGGGCTAATTCTTCGGCGGCAATTAAGGCCTGGTGGACCATGATGCCGGTAGCGATAATGGTTGCGTCGTAGCCTTGGCGCAGAATTACGGCTTTGCCGGGCTGAAAAACAGCGCCCTCTTGCCGGGGCAAAATAGGAACACCTAATCTTCCTAAGCGGATATACACCGGACCATTAATCTCCACTGCTGCCTGTACGGCATCCCACGTCTCTGGAGCATCGGCCGGAATAAAAATAGTCATGTTAGGTACGACCCGCATTAAAGCTAAATCTTCCACTGACTGGTGGGAGGCCCCGTCCTCGCCGACCGTTATCCCGGCGTGACTGGCTCCTATTTTTACGTTTAAACGGGGGTAAGCCACACTGTTTCGTACCTGGTCAAAAGCCCGCCCCGTCGCGAAAACGGCAAAAGTACTGCAAAAAGGAATTTTTCCTGCTGCCGCAAAACCCGCGGCTGTTCCGATCATGTTTTGTTCCGCCACCCCAAAATCAAAAAAACGGTCCGGATAATGTTTTTTAAAATCTATTGTTTTGGTAGATTTAGCTAAATCAGCATCCAAAACAACTATATTAGGATTTTTTTCTCCTAAAGCTACCAGAGCCTGCCCGTAAGCTTCCCTGGTAGCTATCTTTTTATCATTCATAACCTGCCTCCTGATCAGAAGTTCTTGCGCTAAAAAATTATCCCCTTAGTCTTTTTCTTCCGCAAAATTGTTATCGAACTCTTCTAACATACGGGAAAAAATTGTTTCAATTCTATTTATGTTTTTTTGCTTGGCGTCTAAAATATCTTGATAATACAATTCAAGCGTTTTCTTTGAGTAAGTAGCCAATTCGCCCCGGGAATAGGTCTCCGAAGATACTGCCCCCGGGGTATCCTGCCGGCTGTAAATAGGCCGGGCCGGCATATATTGAGGAGATTTTGCGGCCAAGTCTTCCAGCCACTTGCACTCAATGGCTACAATTTTGTCTATTAATGAGAGAACCTCTGAATCAGGAGGGGGAATTAAACCTTCCATCCGGGCGTATTTCTCCGTCATTAAGTTTCGCTTTACTTTTTTTGCCCCTTGCAGGTCATTTAAATAGCTTTCCAAAGTAGCTTCAGACCAACACATAAAATTGCTTGACCTGATAATTTCAAAAGTTTTTGGTTCTTCCTGGCACGAAGCCTTTCCTCCCCTATTTTTCACCTTTGAGAACATTTCCCACTCAATTTCTATAATTTTCGTGATTAAGTCTTCCTTCTTACTCACTTTTTTCTCCTCCTTTTTAATCTTTACCCTTAATTACGGCTAACGGGTGCATCCGGGCAACTTTTTGGGTAAAACCAAGGGTAACTAGCGTGTTTATTACTTCGTCAATATTTTTATAGGCCGGGGGTGCTTCATCAATTAACTCCCGGTAATTACGGGCGTTGTACAACACCTCGCCCATACTTCCGTTAAATTCTTCTCTGGTGATTACTTTGGCCGCGGCGTTTCGGGAAAGGACCCTTCCTGCCCCGTGGTTTACCGAAAAGAAGGTTTCTTTAGCCAGCGGGGTACCCACCAATACGTATGAAGCCGTACCCATGCTGCCCGGAATTAAGACCGGATGACCGGTGTTTAAATAAACAGGCGGATTATCCGGGTGCCCGGCGGGCAAAGCGCGGGTAGCTCCTTTACGGTGGATTAATACCCGGGCTTTATTATGCTTTTCCCATTTGGCAATGTTATGGGCCACGTCGTATACTATTTTCATTCCCAGCTTTAGTGGTGTTTCACCCAAAACACCGGCAAAAGCCTTCATCACGTCATGCATAATAATTTGCCGGTTGGAAAAGGCAAAATTTACGGCGCAGGCCATGGCAGCATAGTAATTTTTTCCTTCCGGAGAATTAATGGGGGCGCAAGCCAAACCTTTACTGGGTAAGTTTAGTTTATATTTTTCGGCTACCGTAAGTAAGCTTCTGGAGTAATCCGTGCAAATCTGGTGGCCGAAACCGCGGCTGCCGGTATGGATCATTACGGTAAGCTGGCCGGGAAAAAGTCCAAAGGCTTTGGCCAGCGACCGGTCGAATATTTCTACCACCTCCTGAAGCTCAATAAAATGATTGCCGCCCCCCAACGTTCCTAACTGCACCGAACCTCGCTCATATGCTTTACTGCTTAACGCGCCTAAGTCAGCGCCTTTTAAGCAACCTCTTTCTTCTATATGTTCTAAATCTTGCTCGTGACCAAAACCCTGAGCAATTACCCCTTTTGCCCCGGTATAAACCACCTCTTCAAAAATGGCCCGGGTAATTCCGTGGTGACGGCCTTTACGGCCGATACCGGTAGGGATATATTCTTCAATTTTTTGCATTAACTCCCTTAAAATAGGCTTATTAAAATCACGGGCCTGTAAGCCGGTCCTTACTAAACGAACGCCGCAATTAATATCCATGCCCACGGCCCCGGCCGAAATTATTCCCTCCTCGCCTACGGCCATCACTCCGCCTATGGGCAGGCCAAAACCTTCGTGAATATCCGGCATACCCACCACCGGACTTATTACGCCAGGCAACTGGGCCGCGTGAGCCAACTGTTCCAGAGATTTATCCTCATACAGGTAAGAAACCAGCGCCGGACTCACAAATACAACCACTTCCACCCGCCTCCCTTCTGCCCGGGCCAAGCGGTAGCGGTTAACACCCTCCGAAATTAACTTCACTATTCCTCAACCAATCCTAGCCGTCAAGCCGGAACCTGATAAACACTTGGGAAATTAACTTCATTATCCTTCAACCTACTTTTGTGCTTCGCCTTCTTGTTCTTGAAAAAATTTCAGGAACGGTTTAATTATATCTAAAGGTAAAGGAAAAACAACCGTACTGGCCTTATCGGTAGTAATTTCTCTTATGGTTTGCAGGTAGCGAAGCTGTAAAGCGGCTGGAATTTGAGCAATTATTTTTGCCGCTTCGACCAGTTTTTCGGCCGCCTGGTATTCGCCGTCGGCGTGGATTATTTTTGCCCGCTTTTCCCTTTCTGCTTCGGCCTGCGCGGCCATGGCCCGCTGCATGGTAGGCGGTAGTTCTAAGTCCCGGATTTCAACCAGACTGACTTTAATTCCCCATGATTCTGTACCCTCGTCAATGGTTTTTTGCAGGCGTTGGTTAATTTCCTCCCTTTTTCCCAGGATTTCGTCTAATTGCGACTGTCCCATAATACTGCGCAGGGTGGTTTGGGATAACTGCGAAGTAGCGCGAATAAAATCAAGCACGTTAATTACGGAATGAACCGGGTCTACCACCTGAAAATAAACAATGGCGTTTACTTTAATGGTAACGTTATCGTTGGTAATAGTTTCTTGAGCGGGAACGTCCATAGTAATTAACCTTAAGTCAGCCTTTTGCATACGCTCAATGAAGGGGATTAAAAGTATTAAGCCCGGTCCCCGCGCCCCTACGCAACGACCCAGCCGAAAGATTACCCCCCGTTCATATTCCTGGACAATACGAATGGAAGCAAACAGGATCATTAAAACAATAATCACAATAATAGTAATTAAAATACTCATTCTTCTAAACCTCCTAAAATTTGTTGTAGGGACGTTAGATTTAACGCCCCCCACGTATTTAGTTTTCACTTTTTTTAGGGTAAACAATTTTAATTGCTCGTCTACTAATTTGAATGGCTAATTAGCGCTGGTTATTTTTTCTTGACCCGCAGTTTTAAGCCCTCCATGCCGGTAATGATTACTTCTTCCCCCTCATCACACCACCCCTCCTCGGCTATGGCCTGCCAGAGTCCGCCGGCGTAAAGGACAGTTCCTTTGGGGTTAAGAGGTGTACGCGTGACCGCCACCTGGCCTACGACTCCTTCCTGTCCTGTTGTTATCCGACGTTTTTGACCCCGTATAATGGCCATAACCAGCAAAAATAAAAGACCGGCGAATAATACGGTAATGGTAAAAATAAGCCAGGGGCTAACCCTTAAACCCGGTTCACTTCCTGAAAAAAGAAGCAAAGAACCTAGCACGAAAGCCACCAACCCTCCTGTTCCCAATAAGCCATGGCTGACAAAAAAAGCTTCGGCAATAAAAAGACCAAAGGCCAATACCAAAAGCAAGAGCCCAACCCAATACGCTTCAAGAGTTCCCAAACCATAAAGCCCCAGTAAAAGACTCAAACCCCCAATTATACCGGGAAAAACAGCTCCTGGATGATATATTTCTACCATCAGACCAAGCATCCCTAAAGTAAATAACAAATAAGCTATTTCCGGGTTGCTAAAAGTCAAAAGAGATTTTTCCCGCCAGTTCAGATCTATTGGGTGCAGGGAAATATTTTTTGTTTTCACGGTTACCGGCTGGTTGTTTTTCAGCGTAAAGCTTTTTCCATTTAACTTGGCCATTAATTCTTCCAGGTTCCGGGCCCGGGCATCAATTAAATTTTTTTCTAGCGCCTCTTTATCGGAATACGATTTACTTTTTTTTACGGTGAGTTCGGCCGCCTGGACGTTTCTCCCCCGCATTTGGGCCAGTGAGCGAATCCAGGCGGCTGCATCTTCGGTGATTTTTTCGCCGGGAATCTTTGCTTCTTCTTGCTGACCAACGGATACGGGGTGAGCGGCTCCAATCCTGCTTCCCGGAGACATAACGGCGTAATGAGAGGCTACGGTGATGAAAGTGCCTGCCGAAGCAGCCCAGCCTCCCTGAGGAAATACATAAATTACCACCGGGACTTGAGCACTTAAAATCCGGCTGACAATTTGCTGGGTTGATTGGTAAAGACCGCCGGGAGTATTAAGTTTAATGAGGCAAAAAGAAGCGCGGTTCTCTTCGGCATAACTAATTCCCCGGTCAAGGTAACTGGCTACCACCGGGACAATTGGTCCATCTACCGTAAGAACTACCACTTCATTTTTTGGGGTTTCTGCCGACCCCAAATTAACCGGCCACAAAAAAATTAGCAGCAAAATAAAAAGAAAAAAGATTGATTTGCTTTTATTTATTCTCATTTTGTTCCTTAATCAAAGATTTCAGGCTTAAAAACATTTTTTTAATCTTTTTGCTATTATACCATACTTATTTCATTTTATTTGACCTTGGACAAAAAAATTATGTTGGATTTTGTCAAGTAAATCTGAAGTTTTCAAATCCGACCCGACTTTTACAGTTTAAA
>DMDI01000190.1 GCA_003445555.1 Desulfotomaculum sp.
CCATTTTTTTCTTTCCCCCACCCGGCGCCCCGTTCCACCCCCCCCTTCTTCAGCGGCCCTTTTTTTCCTTTTACGAAAAAACCTTCTGGTACCCCAATGGGCATCCCGCCATTTCTTTTTAGGCTCTTAGCGATTTTTCCTGCGGCATAGCCAAAGATTCCGACCCACTTTGTCGATAGTCTGGTATCGAACGCAACCGCGTTCGTACCCTTAACGGCAGACTCCGGAACTTTTTCAAGGAAGTCTTGAATCGCCTGCGTAGGTCTGCCTCCTTGAGTAGGGGCGCCAACGATTAGTAATTCTAAGCCCGTCAATTGTTCCATCTTCACCTGACTAACCCTTAGTACCTCAATATCCTTTTGGGAACCAAGGGCGCTGCCCATCGCCCGGGCTATTTTTTCTGTATTGCCAAAGAGTGAATCGTAAATGATCAATACTTTCATCAAGATATACCCCCAATCCGGTTCGTCTCTTCATTTGAAACACTCTGCCCTAACCGGAAGAATCTTCGGGCAACCAGGACAAACCAGGCCAGGGCGAACAAGCCGCCGATCATCCCGAAAACATAGAAGGTTATGTAATATAAAGCAGGTACGAAAGTAAATAAGATCGTGAATACGGACAGGAACGTGAAACCAATAATTCCGATCCAGGCAGTTGCTTTTCCGAAGATTCTACCGCGAAGCATCACAAAGGATACCATGATGGCCGCAATTCCTCCGAGTATTAGGCCGATGAATGAGCCGGGCGTGAAATCCTCGCCGCAAGCCAGCACCGCCTCCCCCGCGGCGGCAAGTAAAGCCCTTTGAACATCCGTCGTTGCGGCCGCGTACTTGCCTGAAAGGACAAGCATTGGAATGGCCGCGCTATTCGAAATATAAATAGCCATACCAATGAAATAGACGGCCATCGCCAGCGCGGCGTAAGCCCCGTTCTTGCGGCGGTGTGCGGCATAAAGGGCGAAATATACCGGAACCATACAAGCCATGTAGACGATGTTTAAAAAACCAAGCGTGTATAAGCCCTTGAACCAACTTTCGTGGTACAGCGCGAACCAGTCGGTTGCGGTCATGGTACCAGAAACGATAATATCCGTTTCCCCGAAACCGAGGACGACATCCAGCACATTGGCGCACATGGCGACCAGGGCAGCCACGCCGGCAACCTTGTAAAGGCTCTCCCAGGTGAAATCTGTAGTTTCAGCACCCGTAACTTGATTTGGTTTTAATTGAGACATTAAACTCCCTCCTTAGTCTAACATTTTCCTATTTAAATATTTCCCTATCCCCAAACGCGGGGGTTCAAAATTTCAAACAGGTACTGTTATCCTTCTCCCTCCTTAGTCTGGCCTTGGAAGTAGCCAGGCGAGGATGAGGACGAAGAGCCCTGCAATGGCCGTAGCCGGCTGCATCCAGGACACGTAACCAATAATGGCTATCTGTACCACATAAAAGAAGGCATTTCCGCCGGCTATCTTGATACTTTTAACAATCTCAATCCAATCATGACATACCAGACAAAAGTTAAAATTCCTCCCATCATCGCAAATACTATAGAAATATCATACAGCGCATGAATAAAAGATGAGCTTACTTCAAAGAGAAACATAAATCCAAAGGCTATAATTCCTACAATACCTGTTGCTTTACTGAACACCTTTCCTTGAAGCATAACAATACAAAAGAGAATACCAGCAGCCTCTGCTAAAAAGAACCCGGGGAATGTGCCCGGAGTATGACTGCTGCCTTTTGCAAGGAGTGATTCTCCCGCGGCAAGCAATATCCTTTTGCTCTCTAAATCAGCTATGGCGTATTTTCTGCTTAGTTCCAACATGGGGAATGAAGTATTGTCTGCCATAAAGATGGCATAACCGGCCATAAAAATAATCAGTGATAATCCGGCAAAAGCGCTATTCTCTTTACGGTGCAAACCAAAAATAGAAAAAAATACTGGAATCATTAGTGTTGTCGCAATTATATTGATCAGGCCCAAATTTCGCATACCCATAAACCAGTTCCGGTTGAATAAATCAAACCACCCGGTTATTGTTAATGGTGTCCGGGCGCCGTCTGGTAAAGCGGTTAGAAACATTTCAGTAACCATAACCAATAGTACTAAAAATGCGCATACTGCCCCAATACGGTAAAGTATTTTCCAGTTTGTCTTATTAACATCAAGTTCCATGATAACCTCCTTATTCTTTTTAGGTTAACATTTATAAATAGTTCTCTTTTTCAAGGCCGGTGCGCTTATTTGAACCCCCCGTATCGATTAGGATATAACCGTCGCCGGTTTTTACCAGGAAGCAATTTACCCTACCTAACCTATAAGGTTGTCATAAACTAATGGTCTTAGCCTCTGTAGACATTTTATCCCCCATAATATTCTTTTTTCTGAAAATAATTAATACAATTTAATACAATATTCTACATTTACCTTTATATTCCTTCTCTTTTGGTAAAAATTTTTAGAGTAAACCTTCAAAAAAACAATATGCTGTGTTCCACACCAGTCACAAAAAAACATTTAGTCCGTAATATATTAAAGTCATATTAAAGCCCTAAGATATTAAAGATCTAAAAAATATTTTTGGCCTGATAGTTAGCCTGGGCTAACACTGTTAGTCATTGTTAAATGTTGACAACCGGAAGGAATTGGTTTGCCTAAAGGCTTGTCGAAGGCAACCAGAATTTTTTGAAAGGGATTGAAAAACTAAAGTGGGGTACGTCTTGTGAGCCATACCGAATCTCCTGTTCGGGACCGGATAGTAAAAACCATATACCAGGAAGCCGAGTCGATAGCCACTCGCGTAGTCAAACGTAAAAAATCTGTATTTGACTGGGATACCAGGCTGGATGATATTCTAACCTCCCGGTGGTTTGGTTTGCCAATTATGTTTTTTTTGCTTGGTTTTGTTTTTTGGCTAACCATTATTGGGGCTAATTACCCTTCTCAACTGCTGGCGAAAGTTTTATTTTGGGGTCAGGACCAGCTTTCCGTTATTTTTCAGTGGTTTGGGGCGCCGCAATGGCTGCATGACTTTTTTGTATTGGGGGTTTACCGCACCGTAGCCTGGGTTGTTTCCGTAATGCTGCCGCCGATGGCTATTTTCTTCCCGCTCTTTGCCTTGCTGGAAGACCTGGGTTATTTGCCCCGGCTGGCCTTTAATTTAGACCGCTTGTTTAAATTGGCCGGTGCTCACGGCAAGCAGGCCTTGACGATGTGCATGGGTTTTGGGTGCAATGCCGCCGGGGTAACTGCCTGCCGGATTATTGAGTCTCCCCGGGAAAGGCTAATTGCTATTGTTACCAATAATTTTGTACCCTGTAACGGGCGCTTCCCTGCTTTAATCGCCCTGGCCTTTATATTTATGGGTGGTTTGGCCGGCGTGGGCGCGGCTGCGCTTACCGTGGCCGGAATTGTTATGACCGGTATTGCCGTTACCCTGCTCACCGCCTGGTTTCTTTCTAAAACCTTATTAAAAGGAGTTTCCAGTGCCTTTGCCCTGGAGTTGCCGCCTTACCGCCTGCCGCAAATAGGCCGGACGATAATTCGCTCTTTGCTTGACCGGACGATTATTATTCTTACCCGGGCCGTACTGGTGGCTGCTCCGGCAGGGGGACTTGTCTGGGTTTTGGCCAACGTCCGCCCCGGTGAGCATAGTATTCTTATTTACGGGGCCGGCTTACTCCAACCCCTTGGTCAGGCGCTGGGCCTGGACGGTTTTATCCTGCTTTCCTTTATCCTCGGCCTGCCGGCTAATGAAATCGTTTTGCCTATATTACTTATGAGTTATTTATCTGCCGGTTCAATAGTGGAGCCGGACAGCTTGTCGGCATTAAAAATGCTCCTGGTAAACGGACAGGGATGGACCTGGCTGACCGCCCTTTGTACCATGCTGTTTTCTTTGCTGCACTTTCCTTGCGGGACTACCCTTTTTACGATTTGGCGGGAAACTAAAAGCGTCAAATGGACCGGGCTGGCAATTATTATCCCCTTTACGGTGGCCTCAATAGTTTGCTTTGTAATTAATTGGACGGTACGTACTTTAGGATTGATATAATTCTGACTTCAAAAAGCAAATAAAAAAAAATATCTTTTAGATATGTCATTCCCTTGCTTAAGGAAATAAAGAGGGAAATAAAGCATAAACAAATGGCGGCCGATAAAAACAATTAAT
Organism: Desulfotomaculum sp.; assembly: GCA_003445555.1. Taxonomy (GTDB): domain Bacteria; phylum Bacillota; class Desulfotomaculia; order Desulfotomaculales; family Nap2-2B; genus SCADC1-2-3. The sequence goes on from DMDI01000190.1 coordinate 4,181, forward strand.
TCCCCGGGAATGTTGCCAAAAAAAGATGCAATACTACGGACGTTAAACACTTTTTCCCATAATAACCGGGGATCATACCATAGAATTTACCACTTTATTGACGTACTGGACATAATCAAAGAAAGAAATATTTCTTTAGATAAAAGTAGTTTTAACCTACTATACTACCCTACCCGAATTTTTAAATTGCCTATAACCCGTGTATTTACTAAAAGTCTTCGATGCTTTTATGATACCATCTTTACTAAGCAAAAAATAGGTGATTATTGTGCCGCCGCTATGAAATAACCGGCTCCACAATAAATTCCGGGTGGTTTTGTTGTTGCCACCTCCGGCTACCACTTTTAGGTACAAAATATCGGTGCCATTTTTATCAAGTTCAGTACTTAATATTTCACCTTTTACCAACTTCTCTAGTCTACTAATACCGGTATTTTCATCAACGCCCACCAAAGAGGTTAATATTTTTTCGTATTGGCCATTTAAATTTTTTAACGGGGCGACTTTATCCTGAGACTGTTCGTCTTTGCTCCATATTGCTGTTTTCAGGTCAGCCTCTTCTTTTAATTTGGATAATTCAAATATGGCGCTTAATAATTTATCTGGTACAATATTTATAAAAGGAGGATAGATTGTTGTCACCTCTGGTTGTAATGTTCTAGCAATTTCGGAAACCAGGGCTTCGTCAACCAGATCAATTTTCTTGCCCTTGATGTCCGTATCCGTCCTAAGAAGTGAAGCAATATCCACCAAAGACTTTAAAACAGTAGTACCTGCAACCAGGATATCTGTAAAAACAAGAGGCATTTTAGCCGCAACTTCCTTTTCCTTTTCCTCTTTCACGGCTTTTTCATATTGTTCTTTAAAAATGTTTATTTGTTCTAAAGTTGTTTTATATGATAACACTATATTAAGGTCATGCTGATTAAAAATAATTACCCGCTTCACGCCATTATCTTTAATTTTAATCTCTTTAATCTCATGGCTTATTTGAGAAGCAATTTCAGATATCGTCTTATAAACAAGAATTTGGCATTCGATAGTAACGTTTTCATCAATAGTAAGCTTGCCTTCAAGCGCCTTTACTTCCAAATCAGGCAATTTTGCTTTCCAGGTAGCTTTCTTTGCTTCAGCAATTTTTTGTTGCAGTTCTACTTTTTCTAATTCCTTTTTTAATTCTTCAATTGTTTTTTCACCGCTTTTTTCATTTACCATATTATTACCTCCGTGGTTTTGACTTACCCGTACAGGAATGGTAAAGGGCCAGGTTAGACTGACGTTGTATTACCTTGAGAACGGTATAGGCACCAGGGTTCTTCGGCCATATAGTCACCGTGGTAAAAATAGGCCCGGGCGCGGCAACCCCCGCAAATCTTACGGTAGGCGCATTTACCGCAGCCGCCCTGGTAATCTTGCGTTCT
>DMDI01000231.1:0-1928 GCA_003445555.1 Desulfotomaculum sp.
AAAGAAAAAGAAAGTTTAACCTTAAAATTAATTTACGAAAAGAAGATAATTGTTGATCACTCCTCGAGTTTTGCCCCGGCCCTTTTATGCCCGGGATACAGTAATGGTGGCGCGGGAACTTTTGGGTAAGTTTTTAGTACATTATTTGCCGGAGGGGACAGCCGTAGGTCAGATTGTGGAAACAGAAGCTTATCTGCAAAATGATCCGGCCTGTCACGCGGCGCGCGGCCTGACTAAAAGAAATTGCGTCATGTTTGGCCCGCCAGGGCATGCTTATGTTTACTTTATTTACGGAATGCATTATTGTTTTAACGTAGTAACGCGCGAAGAAGGGATTGGGGAAGCAGTTTTAATTCGGGCCCTTGAACCAATAAGTTTACCGGAAGACAGGCAATTTTCCCGAGCCTCGAGCCTCAAACTTCGAACATCGAGTTTGTGCCGCGGTCCTGCCCGCCTGACTCAAGCAATGGGAATTACCAAGGCTTATAATGGGTATGATTTAACTAATAAGGGGCCGCTGGTTATTTGGGCGGTGGAAAACGTACCTTCGGAAAAAATAGTTACCACTACCAGAATTGGGATAAAGATTGGTCAAGAGTTCCCCTTGCGTTTTTACGTGGCTGATTCTCCTTATGTTTCTAAAGGCAGGTTACCTGCCGTCAGGCTGGCAGATAAGATAATACCAACATGATAAATAATCTAACAGCCTGCCAGACAGACGGACAGCCTGCCAGACAGGCGGACAGTCAGGCGAGGATAATGATAATATGGTAAAAAATCTGTAGCCTGTCAGACAGGCGGGGAGGTGAAAACAGTGAAGTTAGGTGAAATTTTTAAGTTAGCCATTGAAAAAGGTATCGAAAATGACCCGCGGGGAAAAGACGCCGTTCAAAAAATTTTAGCTCAGGAAAAACAAAAATATGAAGAAATGAAGCCGGAAGATAAACAAGATTATGATTTAGAACGGTTGACTAACCCATACGATGATACCAGGATTTTGGCTGGGGAAGCTGATTTAGAGGTAAGGCGGGCTTTAGTAGGTATTGACATGGAGATAGGGGAGGTTCTTTTAACCGACCGCCTGGCGGAAAGGGGCCGTCCGGTAGAACTTATTATTTCCCATCACCCTGAAGGCAAAGCCATGGCGGCTCTTTATCAGGTTATGCACCTGCAAGAAGATGTTTTGGCCCGCTTTGGCGTGCCGATTAATGTGGCCGAAAGTTTAATGTCTTCCCGAATCAGCGAGGTCAAACGGAATTTACTACCCCTTAACCATAACCGGGCCGTAGATGCGGCTAAAATTTTAAATCTAGCTTTTTTATGTGTCCATACACCGGCCGACAATCATGTTGTTAAATATTTGCAAAACTTAATAGACGAAAAAAAACCGGAAACTTTAAAAGATATTATTAAGCTCTTAAAGGAAATTCCTGAATATGCCGCCGCCGCAAAAAACAACACCGGCCCGACTATTATTTTAGGAGCTAATGAGCGGCGGGCCGGCAGGATAATGGTGGATATGACCGGTGGTACCAGCGGCTCGGAAGACATTTACACCAAATTAGCCGAGGCAGGAGTAGGAACCTTGCTGGTTATGCATATTAACGAAAAACACCGGGAAAAGGCTGAAAAAAGCCACGTTAACGTTATTTGTGCCGGTCACATGGCTAGCGATTCCCTGGGCATGAACCTATTTCTGGATGTTTTAGAAGCACAAGGGATAGAGATTATTCCTTGTGCTGGTCTGCTTCGCCATAGACGTTTATAGGGGCGTATGACCATACATCAATAACACCCCCACCCTAACCCTCCCCCTTCAAGGGGAAGGGAGGGGAAGATTCAAGCGAAGCAAAGTTAAACGTCAGAAACGCCTGCCCCTAACCCTCCCCCTTCAAGGGGGAGGGAAGGTGGGGGCGGGTCGGTAATTG
>DMDI01000231.1:2073-8880 GCA_003445555.1 Desulfotomaculum sp.
TAATTACGAAACATTATACTAGTAGGGGCGTTAAATTTAACGCCCCTACAAGTTAAATTTAACGCCCCTACAAGTTAAATTTAACGCCCCTACAAAAGGAAGATGTTTTTTGGAGCAAAGTTTAATTCGTCTGGAATATAATAAAGTTTTAGAGAAAATTGCTTCTTATGCTGTCTCGCCCCTTGGCCGGGAAAAAGTGTTATCTTTACGTCCCCGTACGGATTTGGCTACGATTTTAAAAGAACAAATCCAAACAACCGAAGGAAAAGAATTACGGCGTAAAGAGTCAGGGGTTGATTTTCAGGGATGGTTTGACCTTAGGGCAGAGATTATAAAAGCTACCCGGGGAATTACTTTAACGCCTGCTGAACTTCTTTTAGCAGGGAAAACGCTGGCCACCTGCCGTCAGATTAAAACATTTTTCGCCAATCGCAAGGGACAATATCCTTTATTGGAACAACTGGGGACCAGTTTAGGTGATTTTACGGCTCTGGAACGGAAAATTTCGGCAGTGCTCTCGCCGTCAGGCGAGATAATGGACCAGGCATCACCGGAACTGGCTGACGTTCGCCGTAAACTGGCAAATGTTAAACAACAAATAAAAGAACGTTTAGAGAGAATGCTTCGCGCTCCGGCCTATATAAAATATTTCCAGGACCTGATCATTACCGTGCGCAACGAACGTTATGTTGTTCCGGTAAAACAGGAATGCCGCTATCAGGTACCGGGAATTATTCATGATCAGTCAGCCAGCGGGGCGACCATTTATGTTGAACCAATGGATCTAATCGAGCCCGGCAATGAATTACGCCGCCTGCAAGCGCGCGAAGCTAAAGAAATTAACCGCCTTTTATATATTCTTACCCAGGCAGTAGCTGAAAGACATACCGGGCTAAACCAGGCCATAACTATTTTGAGCCAATTGGATTTTATTATGGCTAAAGCTATTTACAGTCAAACTATAAATGCTTTTGCTCCGGAAGTCATCCCCGAATATTATCTGGATATTAGACAAGGACGCCACCCTTCACTTAGCTCAAAAAAGGCGGTTCCCTTATCAGTTAAATTGGGTCAGGAATATGATACCTTAATTATTACCGGGCCTAATGCCGGAGGGAAAACAGTAGCTTTAAAAACAATTGGCTTAACTATTCTTATGGCGCAAGCAGGTTTGCACGTCCCGGCCGAAGAAGGGACAAAAATAGGACTTTTTGAAATAATATTGGCAGATATTGGGGACGAGCAAAGTATTGAGCAATCCTTGAGCACTTTTTCCGCCCATTTATTGAACATAAAAGAAATTTTAAATAGGGCAAACTTAGGCAGTCTTGTTTTATTGGACGAATTAGGGATGGGCACTGACCCGGTGGAAGGCGCGGCCTTAGCCCAAGCAATTTTATAAAAACTTCAGGCTAAAGGAGCTAAAACAATTGCTACTACTCACTATGGCGAACTTAAAAATTTTGCTTTAACCCACAAAAAGGCGGTCAATGCTTGTGTAGAATTCGACCCGGTTACCTATAAGCCTACTTATCGTCTTTTAACGGGACGGCCTGGACTGTCACTTGCTTTTGAAGTGGCTTTAAAGTGCGGTTTAGCAGAGGAGACAATATCCCGGGCTAAAGAATTTTTAACTGCCGAACAAATTGAGTCGTCAGATTTAATAAAGGATATGTATAAACAACGGCAAGAAACAGAAAAAGTCCTTCGCCAGACGCAGAAAAAATACCAGCGGGCTAATACCTTAAAAAAGTTATATCAAGACCGCCTGACTAAAGTAACGGCGCAGCGGGATACTATTTTAAAAAACGCTTGGGAAAAAGCCGAAGCAATAACAAGGGAGGCTAAAAGGCAAGCCGAAGAAGCAGTTAAAGAACTAAGGGCTAAACTAATAGCTAAGAATGATAAGGAACGCGAGCTGGCTATTCAAGAAGTTAGAAAAAAGCTCCAGATAAAGACTGTATCCACCAAGGGTAAAGAAGCGTCAAATATAGCGCCCCTACCAGTAGTGGCGGTGGGACAAGAAGTTTATTTGCCGCGGTTAAGACAAAGCGGTTTTGTCCAAAATCTTGCCGAAGACGGGATGGTACAGGTCCAGGTGGGGATACTTAAGATAAATGTACCCCCGCAAGAACTGTGCTATAAGGAAGCCAAGCGCCGGGGCGTTAAACTACAGCGCTTTTCAGCCGGAGGTACTCAAATGGCTGCTTTATTGGCTGAAAAAGCCCGTCATATTGAGACAAGACTGGATTTACGCGGTCTTTCACGTGAAGAAGCATTATATCAGCTGAACCAATATTTGGACAACGCTGTTTTAGCCGGATTGCCCCGGGCTGAGTTAATACACGGTAAGGGTACGGGCGTTTTAAGGCAGGCTATTCATGAGCAACTAAAAAATGACTTTAGAATAAAAGCATTTCGTCTGGGTGAGCTTACGGAAGGCGGGGCCGGGGTAACCATAGTGGAATTGTAATTATTCAGTCACCCTTTTAAGAACGGTTTTGTTGAATACTTACGTGGAATTTAAATACCCGGGGAATCTTCGGGAAGGGTATTGTTGATAACGTCCAACGAAAGGAAGAAGTTTTTTATGAAGATAAAGGTTACTTTAACAAACGGCAAAGTAAAGGAATATCAGGCGGGTACAACTTTGGCTGAGGTAGCCAGGGATGAAAATCCGGACTTAGCCCGGATGGTTTTAGCCGCTCAAATAAATGATAACCAGGTGGTAGATTTAAATTACCCGTTGGAACAGGACACAAAAGTAAGATTTCTTACTTTTGAAGACGAAGAGGGGAAGCAAGTTTTCAGGCATAGCGCCGCCCACGTTTTAGCTCAGGCGGTGAAACGCCTGTATCCTCAAACGAAACTGGCTATCGGCCCGGCGATTAAAGACGGCTTTTACTATGATTTTGACACCTTTCAAAAGTTTACCCCGGAAGAGTTAGAAAAAATTGAACAAGAAATAGGGAATATTATTAAAGATGATCTTCCATTTACGCGGACGGAATTGGCACGGGAAGAAGCCCTGGTAAAATTTGATGAAGTAAAGGAAGATTATAAGATAGAATTAATTAATGATTTAACCAATACCCCTGTCGTTTCTCTTTATACCCAGGGAGAATTTACGGATCTTTGCGCCGGGCCTCATATTCCTTCAACCGGGAAGTTAAGGGCGGTTAAGTTAACCGGCGTAGCGGGTGCATACTGGCGGGGAGACGAGAAAAATAAAATGCTGCAGCGTATTTACGGAACCGCTTTTCCCTCGCCAGCTCAACTGGAGGAATATTTGTTCCGGCAGGAGGAGGCCAAACGTCGTGATCACCGCCGCTTGGGTGTTGAACTAGATTTGTTTAGTTTTCACGAAGAAGGGCCGGGTTTCCCCTTTTTTCACCCGGCCGGCATGGTTTTATATAACCAATTGGTCCAATTCTGGCGGGAAGAGCATAAAAAACAAGGATACCAGGAAATTAAAACCCCCCTTATCTTGAGTCAAGATTTATGGGAACAGTCAGGGCATTGGGAACACTACCGGGAAAATATGTACTTTACTAAAGTGGATGAGAAAGATTTTGCGGTAAAACCAATGAACTGTCCAGGCAGCATGCTGATTTACCGGAGCCGGTTGCACAGCTACCGTGATTTACCTGTTCGTCTGGCCGAACTTGGCTTGGTGCACCGGCATGAGCTTTCCGGCGTTCTGCACGGTTTAATGCGCTTACGCTGTTTTACCCAGGATGACGCGCACCTTTATATGCTGCCTGACCAGGTAGGTAAGGAAATTATTGGGGTAATTAATATGGTAGAACAGTTTTACCAGACTTTTGGCTTTAAATACCGGGTCGAACTTTCTACCAAACCTGAAAAAGCTATGGGCTCAGACGAGATTTGGGAAATGGCTACCCGTGCCCTCCAAGATGCGCTGGAGGCTAAAGGTATGACTTATAAAGTAAATGCGGGGGACGGCGCCTTTTACGGTCCCAAAATCGACTTCCACTTAGAGGATAGTTTGGGCCGGTCATGGCAGTGTGGGACCATCCAGTTGGATTTTTTAATGCCCGAAAAATTTGATTTATTTTATATTGGCGGGGACGGGCAAAAACACCGTCCGGTGATGGTTCACCGGGTAATATTTGGCAGTATTGAACGTTTTATCGGGATTTTAATTGAACATTACGCCGGAAACTTGCCGTTGTGGTTGTCCCCGGTGCAGGTAAAAGTGCTGCCTATCGCCGACCGTCACGTAGTTTACGCCGAAGAGGTTACCGCCAACCTGGCAAAAGAACAAATCCGGGCGGAATTAGATACCCGCCGGGAAAAAATCAATTATAAGATCCGGGAGGCCCAGCTTCGTAAAATACCCTATATGCTGGTCATAGGCGATAAAGAAGCAGCTAATAAGACCGTTGCTTTACGCACACCTCTACAAGGAGATCAGGGTCCTGTTCCGTTACCGCCGCTGGTGCAAATAATAAAACAAAAAATTGAAAATAAGGCCCTATAAATGAAATTGAATATTTGATTATCCAGGGAAGGGGCGGCTTTATCCGTAAACGGAATAGTCTAATCCACGCCGCTAATCCGGTAGGATACCTTTTAATAAAGAAGAATCTTCTTCTAACTTTCCTCTTATTTCTTCGTTACCATAAATAGTAAAAGGATTATGTAAACTACACTGTCCGGTAGGTACACGCAGGCTGTAATCTTCTACGTAATCCGGCACCTGATAGGGGAGTTTTAGCAATATCTTGGTGATTCTTTCGGGACAATACTCGCTGGCCAGTTGTCCGGTTAAAGCGCACACCTCCACCAAAACGTGGGTGTGGTCTTCGGCAGCAGGTACTGTTCCTTCAATGAAATAATCAGTTACCGTGTGGTCCGGCGGGGTATTGGGGCCAGGAAGAAAACCTGACTTACTGTCTACCGTTGCGGTAACAATTCCGGCCGGACGGGGGAAATCCCCGGCGGGTGAATTTTGCAGGGCCTCTTGCATAATTTGCCGCCAAATTAAAGCCGGATAGCGGCCGCCGAACTCATACGGCATGGCTTTTGGTTTGTCATAACCAATCCAAACCACGCCAACCAAATCCGGCGTATAACCGCAAAACCACAAGTCTTTACCCAAATCACTGGTTCCCGTTTTTCCTGCGGCCGGGCGTGTAAGACGGGCCTTAGTTCCGGTTCCGTTTTCGATCACCGATTTAAGCATATCTGTGATCAAGAAAGCCGTGGCAGGCTTCATTACTGGATAAGGTTTAAGCTGGTGTTCGTACAAAACTTTACCGTTTGGGGTTTCTATTTTTAGGATGGCCGCGGGCTCAAAAAAAGTACCGGGATTGGCAAAAGTTGCGTAAGCAGCCGCCATTTGTAAAGGAGTTACTCCTTTATGTAAACCACCTAAGGCAGTACTTGGGCCTTGTACTTTGTCCTCCAAAGGAATTCCTAAAGTGCGGGCAAAACTTAAAGCCTGGGGAAGGCCCACTTCGTCCATTAAAATTTTTACGGCCGGTACATTTAAGGAATAAGCAAGCGCCGTGCGTAAGGTGACTAAGCCCCGGTAACGACCGTCGTAATTATGCGGGGTATATGAACCATATTTTCCGGGAATATCGTCAACAATTGAAGCCGGACCCAAACCCTTTAGCTCTATAGCCGGCCCGTAAACAACAATTGGCTTTAAAGCTGAACCCGGTGACCTTGATTCTCTGGTGGCCCGGTTCCAGGCCCTGAGATGGGTATGTTCGCGTCCCCCGGCCAGCGCTTTAATGTACCCGTTTTGAGGGTCAAGAATTATGGCTGCTCCCTGGGGCTGAACAATACCGTTACCATCGCGTCCGGAAGAAGGAAAGTTGTTATTATTGGCCAGGGCATTTTCGGTTATTTTTTGAATTCGGGTGTCCAGAGTGGTGTAAACCCGTAATCCTCCTTTATAGACTATTTCTTCTCCATAACTTTTTACTAATTGTTCGGTTACGTAATCTACAAAGTAAGGATAAGGATACTGATTTCTTTTTCCCGGTTTTAATATTTGGTTTAAAGAAATCTTTTTAACTTCCTCCAACTGTTTTTGGACGATAAAATTATTTTTCAGCATGGCTTGCAGGACCTGGTCACGGCGTTTTATAGTGCTTGAGGGATGCTGGAAGGGGGAATAATTGTTTGGTGATTGAGGCAAACCAGCTAAAAGGGACGTTTCGGCTAAATTTAACTCTTCTGGTTCCTTGGCAAAAAAAGTTTGGGCGGCTGATTTAATCCCGTAGGCTCCTTCACCAAAATAAATTTCATTTAGATACCTTTCCAGGATCTCCTTTTTGCCTAGACGCCGTTCCAGCAAAAGAGCTAAAATTGCTTCTTGAATTTTTCTTTTTAAGGTTCTTTCCGGCAAGGCGCCTGAAGGGCTTAAAAAAGAAATTTTAACCAATTGCTGGGTAATAGTACTGGCTCCCTGGTGAATACCGCCACTTTTTAAATTGTACCACGCTGCCCTGACTATAGCCTGAAAATCAATACCGTGGTGTTGGTAAAAACGTTCGTCTTCAACGGCAATAAAGGCTTGTTGTACTTGAAGGGGAATGTCTTTTATCTTTACGGGAAGTCTATTTTTTGTTCCCACACTGGCAATAAGATTTTCCTCCTGGTCGTAAAAAACAGAAGGGGCATTAAAAGACAACCAATTTTCCTGCCAAACGGGAAGGTCTTTAAGGCTTACTACGAATAAGCCAAAAGCCGCGCCGGCGCCGATAAAAATCAGGAACATTAAAATAAATACCAAAGCCCGGAATTTATTTAATTTTCTTTTTTTAGCCA
>DMDI01000044.1 GCA_003445555.1 Desulfotomaculum sp.
CCGGCGTTTTTTAAATGGGCCCGCGGTAAGCACACCTTCTCCCTGGTTATTTAATTTTGCGGCGGCAACCACTTTAGTCTCTGGCTACCCGATTTTATTCCAGAACACCGCAAAGCTTTTGAGTCCCGGCTATCTATCGCCCCTGCTTTTTATTTCTGGTTTGGCTACCGCTATTTTAAGCCAGAGCATTCCCGGGCTGCTTTTGTTTACGGCCATAGGAGCCGTTTCCCGGTTGCCGGTCAGAACAAATCACGCCTTTTTACCTTCCCAGCCGGGAATAGAGCCAGCCTGCCAGCCTATCTGGCCTGGTGAGCTAGAAAGAGCAGCCCACAATAACTTAAAATACAGTGTTTTAAGCGGGGTGTTAACCGGAAGTGCCGGCCGGGGAGTGGCTATGGCCCTGGCCTCCTGTCCCGGTTATAATACTAACTTTATCTTTGCCCCGCGCCTTATAGCCGGGCGGCAGGCTGAAAAGCAAAAAATTTATTGGCGGGACCGCCAAGCGACGCAACTTATACCCCAGGTAAGAACGGTTATTTTTACTGACGTAAATGTTTTATGTACGCCGGCCGGGGTAGGAGATATTATCCCCATGGTAGGGGTGAGCAAACAAAAACTTTTAGCCGTTTTAAGGGTATTGACTCAGGCCGCCGCTCACCCGTTGGCTCCCATTTGCGCTAATTGCGCCAAAATTGACGGATTTAAATTAACTTCTCCGCCAATAGTAGAGGTCTTTGAAAAAAAGGCGGAGGGAATAAGAGGAGAGATAAACCGTGAACCGGTAGAAGTGGGCACAACTGCCTTTATAGAACGCTCCTTAAGCGATTGGGCTGCCCTTAAGGTAAAGCAGCTTACTCATTTAAGGCAGGTACCTTTCTTGGTGGTGCAAAAAGGTCGTTTGTTAGGCATAGCCGGCGTTAAATACCGCCTGAATCCGGAGGCAACGCCAACAATGGTTTATTTACGTACGATGGGCGTTAGCCAGTTGGCCCTGGCGTCTTCCGGCGTAGTGGCGGAAATGACCGCCCAAAGATTAGGGCTGGCTTATTTTTCTTCTCCGGTACAGGCCCAGGCAGCTTTACCTAAAATTATGGTGATTAGCTCTTTAGGACAGCAGACAGATGCTTCCGAAGAAATACTTGCCTTAGCCGGCTTAAAAGTGTTGTTTACCGGTACGGTAAGCGAAGAAAATGACCAGGTTTGTCCTGAGGGGAATTATGGGGCCGGTATAGTTATTCACGGTAGTGAATTAAGTAAGCTAAAAGAGCTTTTTAGTCTTGCCTGGATAGCAGAGAACAAAATCCAGGAAAATACAGTCTCATTTAATTTAAAGAATCAACTCGGACTTTTCTTAGGTGCTTTTGGCTGGCTATCTCCTTTAAACGCCTTACTTTACTACCAACTAACCACTTTGGTTTTAGGGATAAACTCCTGCCTGGGCTTGTCAAGCAGAAAGCCGGGCTTAAAAAACAACAGGGGAAAAGGGGGAGGCCCCGCTAACCCGGGAAATAAACCTGGTCTCACTTTGATTAAAGCTCCCCCGGAAGCAGAAAATCTACCGGAGAAAAACAGCCCGGCTTTAAACAGGTCGAATGAAATTTTATCCCCGGGCTTTAACGGCCACCAGTGGGCCAGTTTGCCGGTGGAGGAGGTTTTAGCCCGGTTAAAAACGGATTTAAAAAACGGTCTTTCCGCGAGTGAATCAAATAAACGTTTATCCTTATACGGCTTAAACCAACTGCCGGAAGTAAAAAAACCAGGACTCATGCTACATTTTGGGGAACAGTTAAAAAATATTATGCTGCAAACATTAATAGGGGCGGCCACAATTTGCTTGTTTTTAGGCCAAAGAAACGATGCCTTGACTATTTACGCCATTGTTTTTATGAACGCCGTTTTCGGGGTAGTTCAAGAAAGAAAAGCCGAAAATACCCTGGCCGCCTTGCGGCAGCTGACTAGCCCTACGGCCCGGGCACGCCGGGAGGGTCAGATAACCCAGATTCCCGCGGCCCAACTGGTCCCAGGAGACGTTATTACTTTGCAGCCGGGGGATAAAGTTCCCGCTGACGCGCGCCTTTTAAGCTTAAGTAACCTGGAAATAGACGAAGCAATTTTAACCGGGGAATCTTTACCCCGCCGTAAAAGGGCAGCTCCTCAAGAAAACTGCCTGGTCTTATATGATTGTTATAATATGTGTTTTACGGGCACTACCGTTACCCGGGGAAAAGCAGTAGCCGCCGTGGTGGCTACGGGATTGTCTACCGAGATTGGCCAAATTGCCCGGTTAATGCAAAACGAAAATAAAAGGGAAACCCCTCTGCAGCACAAACTAACCAGCATAAGTCAAGGGGTGCTCTGGGGCTGTCTTGCGGCCAGCGGTATGTTTATCGCGGCCGGCCTGGCAAGGGGCGAAAAACTTTGGCAAATGTTATTTACCAGTGTTAGCCTGGCGGTCGCGGCTATTCCGGAAGGCTTACCGGCCACCGTTACTCTGGCTTTAGCCGCCGGGGTGCAGCGCATGGCCACCCAAAATGCCGTGGTCCGTCAGTTAGCCGGAGTAGAAACACTTGGTTGCGCCACCGTAATTTGCAGTGATAAAACGGGTACTTTAACGAAAAACAAACAAACGGTAAAAACTGTTTACCGCGCTGAAAAATTTTATCAGCTATTGCCTGGCGAAAATATCCTGGCTAAAGTAGTCACCTCACCGGCGGAAGAAGCGGACCTTTTAAGCCTTCTTAAAGCCGGTGTTTTGTGTAATGACGCGCGTTTAAACTTTGCGGAAGGAAAACTTAAAATTATTGGCGACCCTTTAGAAGGAGCCCTTTTAAAACTGGCCGGCGACGCCAAAATTAATCCCCAGGAGCTACAACAACGGCACTTACGGGTAGCCGAAATCCCCTTTGATGCCGAGCGCAAGCGGATGACCGTAATCTGTCAGGAACAGGGGGCTTATTTCGCTTACTGCAAAGGGGCCCCGGAAAAAATTCTTTCCCGCAGCACCAGGTATCAGAAAGAAGGGGAAGTTTTACCCTTAGATACCCAGGCTAAAGCTAAAATTGAGGAGGCGTGTGAAAGACTTACCCAACAGGCGCTACGGGTGCTGGCCTTTGCTTACCGTAAAGACCGGTCCCCGGCTTTAAAAGAAGAGAGGGAAAAAGATTTAATTTTTCTTGGTCTGGTAGGCCTCTATGACCCATTAAGAACCGAGGTAAAAAAAGCGGTGGCTTTATGCCGCAAGGCCGGGATTAAAGTAGTTATGCTTACGGGGGACCATCCTAATACGGCCTGCGCCGTAGGAAAAGAGCTTGGTTTAGTCCAGGAGGGCCGGCGCGTTGTTTGCGGACGGGAGCTGGAAAAGAGCTCAGAGGCCGAATTAAATAAAGTGGTAAAAGACACCAATATTTTTGCCCGGGTTTCGCCCCACCATAAATTAAAAATCGTCCAGGCTTTACAAAGACAGGGTAATATTGTGGTTATGGTTGGGGACGGGGTTAACGATGCCCCGGCCGTAAAAAAGGCCAACATTGGGGTATGTATGGGGAGAAACGGTACCGACGTTACCCGGGAGGCTTCTACTATTGTGATTACGGACGATAATTTTGCCACCATTGTAAAGGCGGTTGAAGAGGGACGGGGTACTTACGAAAACATCCGCAAATCAGTACGCTACCAACTGGCTACCAATAGCGGGGAAATAATCTTAATGCTAAGCAGCGTGATACTGGGTTTACCTCTGCCTCTAGTTCCTTTGCAATTGCTGTGGTTGAATATTTTGGGCGATGGTCTGCCGGCGTTAGCCTTGTGCCTGGACCCCCCGGCTGAAGATGTCATGGCCTTACCGCCAAGGCCAGTTAAAAGTAAGTTTTTTGACCCCGTTTACACCCGCAAAATTTTGCTCCGGGGTATAACGATTGGGGCTACTAGTTTGGGTAGCTATATTTACACATTAAATACGGGTAAAAACACCAGCCATGCCCGATCCGTGGTCTTAAGTACGATCACGCTGAGTCAGATGCTCCACGCTTTAGATTGCCGCTGGGAACGTAAGACGGCGGTCCGGCCGGAGATACATAATAAATACCTTTTGGCCGCCGTAGGCTCCTCGTGCGTCCTTCTTTTAGGAACCTTATATTTACCTGGTTTGCGCCTGCTCTTCCAAACCTGGCCGCTTAACTTAAAAGACTGGTTAGTGATTATGACCGGCACCGGTTTAAGCGCGGGCTTAGACTATTTAACCGGCTTATTAATGCCGCCTGATCAAGAAAAAACTGACCTTAAGCCGGAATTGCCTGGGACTCTTCCTGCCACAGGTAGATTAAACTAGCTACCTTTAAAGTAATTTCTTCCCTTAAAATATGGGTAAAGTTGTGTAAAATGCCCTCTAAACTTTGTTCCAGATAAAAAGGAGCTTCTATTTTTTGATTTTCCCAGTGTTTTTGCCAGGAACTTATTTTCTTAAAAAATTTTCCGCCTGGTAAAAGGTTAATAATTTCTTCCCCGATAATTTCGTAAAAAGGTTTGGCCAAAAGAAAGTTTTTAATCATGTCTCCGCCAGGCAAAGTTTCAAATAAATTACCGTCTACCTGCTCGGAAATCCATTCCTCCAGGGCGACCGCCGTTCTTTTTAACTGAACCAACCGTTGGGCGCAAACAAAGGCTTCCGTTAGAGGCTCAAAATCCATCTTTAAGGAATTTAAGCCATCTTCTAATTCACGGCTTATTTCTGACCATAAGTGTTCCTGGTTAATTATTTGTTTTAAAGCCTTCAGCAGTTGTTGGCGTAAAAAAAGAAGCTGCAGGGAAGTAAAAAAATTGTTTTGGATCACTTGGGCTAAGGGCAGGTTCTGGCTAAACATTTCTGGCGTAAAATTTTTTATTTCGGCCTTAAGCCCCTCTTTAAAAAAGTTTAACTCCTCGTCAATAGCCTGAAAACACTTTTCGGTTATTTCACAGGCATTGGCTAAATAATTGGAAATTGAAGATGCCCCTAGTTTTGCTTCCATAAAATTAACCTCCTCATCGCTTATTTTTTTGGTAACTATTACTCAGTTTTGGTTTCTTTAAACTTACTTTGGCTCTTTACCATCCTATTTGTTATTTTAAAGAATAATTGTTAAGTTTTTGTTAAGTTTTTGTTAAGTTTTTGTTAAGTTTTTGTTAAGTTTTTGTTAAGTTTTTTTGAAGCACCCTTTTTAGCTTCTTTCACTCATTTCTTCTCCATGAATAAGTTAATCATTTTGGCCGATTCGGCCCGGGTGGCGTTTTTCGTTGGCC
Organism: Desulfotomaculum sp.; assembly: GCA_003445555.1. Taxonomy (GTDB): domain Bacteria; phylum Bacillota; class Desulfotomaculia; order Desulfotomaculales; family Nap2-2B; genus SCADC1-2-3. Next base: position 5,278 of record DMDI01000044.1, read on the forward strand.
CAAAGGTGTTGTCCGGGTAGCCGTTAATCAAGCCTTCGGCTACGGCAACGATGACATGTCCTTTGGCCCAAGCGGCAATTTGGGCGTCGTCTTTAAATTTCGTCGTTTGGCCTGCCTTGGCCAAGGCTTCGCTTTCCTTACCCATGGCCCTCACCAGGATTACGGCAATTTCCTGGCGGCTGATGTAATCATTGGGCCTGAACTTACCGCCGCTGCCCTTCACCAGTCCGGCCTTGGCCGCCGCCTCAACATAACCGTAAGACCAGTGAGTGGACGGAACATCAACAAAGGTCGGGGAGGAGGGTTTTATCTCCGACAGGCCCACCGCGCCAACGATAATTTTGGCAAATTCGGCCCGGGTAATGTTTTTGCCCGGCTTGTAAGTGCCATCAGGATAACCGGCAATAATTCCTTTTTCGCAAAGGGCCTTAATGTAAGCCGCGGCCCAGTGGCCGGCCGGTACGTCGGTAAATTCACACTTTGGTACCGGGGGAACCTCTTTTTTCAAAGTGGTAAAGCTCCAGGTTATGGCGTCGTTTTCTGTGTTGTTATCTTCTCTTTTTAT
>DMDI01000283.1 GCA_003445555.1 Desulfotomaculum sp.
CGCACCAGGGCGGTCATCATTGCAGATAGCGATCACGTTATTTTATCTGCGGTACAGCCGGAAACAGTAGCGCATCGCCTGGGAAACCTGGGGGGTAAAGAGGCGCACACACCGGCTGGAGCTGAAGAAATTGTCAACTAGTAGCAGATCCTGGATGAAAGGTGTCCTGATTGTTTTATCCGGTCCTTCCGGGGTGGGAAAGGGAACAGTTTGTCAGGCCCTATTGAATAAGCAACCGGGTCTTAAGTTATCGGTTTCGGTTACCACCAGGCCTCCTAGAACTGGAGAGGTAGAAGGAGTTAGTTATTATTTTGTAAGTAAAAAAAAGTTTTTTGAACTGCTTGCCCAAGATAAGTTGCTGGAATGGGCGCATACCTATGACTTTTTTTATGGAACACCGTGTGAAGCGGTAGAACACGTTTTAAACCAGGGTGAAGATTTAATATTAGAAATTGACGTTCAGGGTGGTATGCAGGTTAAGCAAAGGTTTTCAAGCGCCATAACCATTTTTCTTTACCCTCCATCAATGGAAGAATTATTACACCGGCTAAAAAAACGGGCCAGTGATTCACCGGAGGATATTCAAAAGCGGCAACATTGGGCCGCTAAAGAAATGCAGATGTCCACCCAATACGATTATGTGGTGGTTAATGATCTAGTAGAAAATGCCGTATCCAAAATCCAGGCTATTTTAACCGCGGAAAAATGTAGACGGATGAGCAAAGCCCAGTAGGTCAATCGTCCCGATTGACCTTCCTTAAAATAGATGTAGGCTGATTAAAAGCAGATAAAATAAAGAGTGCACTTAATAATCTTAAGAAAAAAAATTACCATTAATGGCAGTTGAGTGCTTCTTCAAAAAGTATAATTATATTGGAAATTATAATCCTTTCCGTAGGTCAATCGTCCCGATTGATATTCGACTTAGGAGGTCAAGTTATGAAGGAAGAGGTATCCTTTGATGAACTATTAAAAAAAGTAGACAGCCGTTTTACTTTAGTAGTTATTACCGCTAAGAGAGCCAGGGCATTGGCCGAAAAAGAAGCTGAGCAAAATAAAAACAACACCGTGAACCCGATAGAGGTAGCTTTAGAAGAGCTGGCTAAAAATAAGATTACTTATCGGTTTCTTAGCTCTGAAAAAGATAAGGATAAATTATGCTGACGAAAAAATTTATTACCTTAGGAATTACAGGAGGAATTGCGGCCTATAAAGCCGCTGAATTAGCCAGCACGCTAAATCAGGCCGGAGCCGAAGTTCACGTAATTATGACCCGGGCAGCCCAAAAATTTATTAGGCCCGTAACATTTCAGGCCTTAACCGGTCAACCAGTCCACACCGCTATGTTTACCCGGTTAACCGGTTGGCGGGTGGCTCATATTGATCTGGCTACGCGCTCCGATTTAATCGTTATAGTTCCGGCTACGGCTAATATTTTGGGTAAGTTGGCTCACGGTATTGCCGATGATTTATTAAGCACTACTCTTTTAGCGGCTACCTGCCCTGTTTTGCTTTGTCCGGCCATGAATACCGGTATGTACCAAAACCCTATTGTACAGGAAAACATAAGCCGCTTAAAGGAACTGGGCTATTATATTATAGAACCGGCTACCGGTTGGTTGGCTTGCGGACAGGAAGGTCCTGGCAGGTTACCGGCGTTAGATTTAATTTTTAATCAGATTAAAGATTTGTTAATGAAAACAAATGAGGTAGATTTCCAGCCGGGGCGGAGCGATTGGCAAGGACTAACAGTTATGGTTACGGCCGGAGGAACAAGGGAGCCCCTTGACCCTATCCGGCATATTTCCAATCGCAGTTCGGGGAAAATGGGCTACGCTCTAGTCCGGGCTGCTCTTAGCCGGGGAGCCCGGGTGATTTTAATTTCCGCTCCTACCGCGGTCTCCCCCCCGGCAGGCGCAAAGGTGATTTGGGTCGAAAGGACTAAAGAGATGTACGAACAGGTTTTAACCCATTTTTCACAGGCCGACGTAGTATTTAAAGCAGCCGCAGTAGCCGATTATTCCCCCCGGTTTACGGCGAACCAAAAGATAAAGAAAAAGGATGAGGTGTATCTGCTGGAACTAGAAAAAACTCCGGATATCCTGTTTGAATTAGGTCAACGCAAACAACTCCACCAAATCCTGGTTGGCTTTGCGGCCGAAACAGAAAATTTGGAGGAAAATGCCCGGCGGAAACTGGCCCAAAAAAATTTAGATTTAATTGTAGCTAATGATGTCACTCAGCCTGGCTCAGGATTTGGCCAGGACACAAATATAGTTAAAATAATTTATCCCGACGGGAAGATTATCTCTTTGCCTCAAATGGAAAAAACAGCCTTAGCCCACCGCATTCTTGATTTGGTATTACCTTTACGAGTTAAAAAGTGAAACCTCAAAAGATTAACCGGTAACCCTTCCTTTTCAAAACATAAACCGGTCTTAGTTTTCCCGCATAATATAATAAATAAATTCAAAGCGGGTGAGAACATGGCCAAAAGGGTGCCGGTTAGTCTTTGTTTCGGTATAGTATTAATGGGCTTAGGAGGGATTATCTTAATTTTTACCGTGCTGTTTAGCTAATGAACCTCTTCCGGGACCCTTTTGACCGCCTTTTAATTGTCCAAGCCCAACTAGAGATTTTTGGATTTTTGCCCCGGAATCTTGACGCACATTTATTATGTTTATAAAATTAGGTTAAAGAAAAGTTGAAACGGTAGTAATTTACTAAATATTTACTAATTATAGAAAAAGAAATTAACATGAGAAAAATTAAAAATATACCGGAATTTGATAGACCCCGTGAAAATCGGAAAAATAGATATTTTAGCTTCAAGACAGAAGAAATGCTTAAGGGAGATGTTAGCTGATGTTTGAAAGAGAACAAAAAGAAAGGTTTTTTATTGAGGAGTTAAAAATTATTCAGGATATTATTAAACGGATGGCTTTTGATTCTTTTATGATTAAAGGATGGGCTATTACCCTGGTGATTATAACCCTTCTTTTAAAAGGCGGTAGTTTTCAGGTTTTTATTTCCTTTATTCCCCTTCTGGTTTTCTGGTACCTTGACGCTTATTTTCTATGGCAGGAAAGAATGTATAGAGAGTTGTATAATTGGGTTGTCGAAAACAGATTAAAAACAGATGATTTTCTCTTTGACCTGAACGCATACAGATTCAAAGATAAGGTGCAGGGAAAGTTAAGGATAATGTTTTCTCTTACTCTGGGGTGGTTTTATGGTTCTATAGCAATTTTGATAGTAGTTTACTCAGTTTTTCTGTTTTTAATCTAAAAAGGGAGTGTTAAGATGGCAAGTCAAAGACCAAGAGTATTTGTAAGTTTCGACTTTGATAATGATAAGGTTCTAAAGGATTTCATTATAGGGCAATCAAAACTGAGCGATTCACCTTTTGAAATATCAGATTGGTCTATGAAAGAAGCTGCCCCACAAGCTAACTGGGAAGCAGAAGCCAGAGCAAGAATCAACCGTTCAGATATGGTTATTGTTATGGTTGGCCCAAAGACATATAAGGCTCCAGGAGTTTTGAAAGAAGTAAAAATAGCCAGATTTCTCAAGAAACCAATTTACCAGATTATTGGATATAGAAACG
>DMDI01000162.1 GCA_003445555.1 Desulfotomaculum sp.
AATTGTAGGTGTGATTATTCGCGCCTGTAAGAGGGCAGACCTGAGCCGCGTTAACACAAAGGCGGGGGTCCGGCCCGGCAAAAAGAGGCGCTCGCCCGCCGTAGAAATACCTGACTTTGGGCTTGAGGTGCCGCGCGAAAAAGAACACGGTGATTTTGCCGCTAACCTGGCCTTGCTGTTAGCCCGGGCACTTAAGATGTCCCCCCGTAAAATAGCGGAGATAATTAAAGAGGAACTTGACTTTGAAGGACTACCGGTAATAAAAGCCGAGGTAGCCGGGCCGGGGTTTATTAATTTTTATCTTGACCCGGCCTGGGCCTTAAGGGTTATTCCGGAGATTATCGAACAGGGAGCAGACTACGGCCGGGTAAATGCTGGTAATAAAGAAAAAGTGCAGGTAGAGTTCGTTAGCGCCAATCCTACCGGGTTACTGCACATGGGTAACGCCCGCGGGGCGGCCCTGGGGGACAGCATGGCGTCCTTATTAGATTTTGCCGGCTATGAGGTAACCCGGGAGTTTTATGTTAACGACGCCGGCACGCAAATTGAAAACCTTGGCAAATCCTTAGCGGCCCGTTATTTTCAACTGTTGGGTTTTGAAGCGGAAGTACCTGAGGAAGGTTATCACGGGGAGGATTTGGTTGAACTCACCAAAAAGTTTATTACCCTTTACCAGGATAGATACTTAAAAGAAAGCGCCTCTATCCGGGAAGAGGCTCTGGTAAAATATGCCTTAGAGGAGACGCTGGCGGCCATTAAAAAAACGCTGGCTGAATTTGGGGTTCATTATGACGTTTGGTTTTCAGAAGCCTCTTTATACGCCGGCGGAAGCGTAAATGAGACAGTTGAACGGTTAAAGGAAAAAAGATTTGTTTATGAGCACGAAGGGGCCTTATGGTTTAAGGCGCAGGAATTTGGCACCAGACAAGACGAGGTGTTAATCCGGAATAACGGGGTCCCCACTTATTTTGCGGCAGATATTGCCTATCACGTGAATAAGTTTAAGCGCGGCTTTACTAAAATTATTAATGTTTGGGGGGCTGACCATCACGGTCACGTTGCCCGCTTGAAAGGGGCCCTGGCGGCCTTGGGTTATAACCCGGAGGCCATCCAGGTGATTATTATGCAGTTGGTCCGGCTTTACCGGGGCGGGGAAATTGTACGGATGAGCAAGCGCACGGGTCAATATGTCTCTCTGGAGGATTTAATTGAGGAGGTGGGACATGACGCCGCCCGCTACTTTTTTGTTATGCGGAGCGCGGACAGCCACTTGGACTTTGATTTAGACTTAGCCCGGGAGCAATCCGTTAAAAATCCCGTTTATTATATCCAGTATGCGCACGCGCGTATTTGCAGCCTTAAAAAAGTGCTGGCTGAACAAGGCAGGACCATGCCCCGCCTTGACCAGGCAGATTTGGCCTTACTAACCCAGGAAGCAGAATTAGCGCTGGCCCGGCGGCTGGCCGATTTTCCAGAGGAGGTAACCAGGGCCGCCCAAAACTTAGCCCCTCACCAGATAGCCACGTATCTTCATGAAGTGGCCGGTTTGCTGCATGCTTTTTATAACCACCACCGGGTAATTACAGACGATTTGGCTTTATCTAACAGCCGGCTGCTGTTGGTGGAAGCCACCCGGATTGTTTTAGCCAATGCTTTAAAGTTGCTGGGCCTTAGGGCTCCGGAACGGATGTGAAGAAACATTAAATCAAAATTTATTTTTATCACCGGGGGAGTAGTTTCCTCCTTGGGAAAAGGAATCACGGCCGCCTCACTAGGGTGTCTTTTAAAAAACCGGGGTTTAACTATCGCCCTGCAAAAACTTGACCCTTATATTAACGTAGACCCGGGAACAATGAACCCGTACCAGCACGGCGAGGTTTTTGTTACGGAGGACGGGGCGGAAACCGACCTTGATCTGGGGCATTACGAGCGTTTTACCAATATTAACGTGCATAAAAACAGTAACGTGACCGCAGGCGGAATTTACTGGGCGGTAATAAATAAAGAAAGACGCGGTGATTATCTGGGGGCAACAGTTCAGGTAATCCCGCATATTACTAATGAAATTAAAGCCCGTATTTTGCAAATGGCCAATAATGAGCCGGACCTGGTTATTACAGAAATTGGGGGGACGGTGGGGGATATAGAATCCCTTCCTTTTTTGGAAGCTATCCGGCAGCTGCGGGCTGACTTAGGGCCAGCAAACGTGATGTACCTTCACGTGACCCTAATTCCTTATCTTAAAGCCGCTAATGAGTTAAAAACAAAGCCAACCCAGCACAGCGTCAAGGAACTCCGAAGTATTGGTATTCAGCCCGATGTTATAGTGTGCCGCACGGAAGAACCAATATCTCAGGAAATAAAGGATAAAATTGCTTTATTTTGCAACGTGGAACGTAAGGCAGTTATCCAGGCTCTGGACAAGCCATCTATATACGAGGTCCCCTTAATGTTTGCGGAAGAAAAACTGGACGAAATTGTTATCCAGCGCCTGAAGCTGGCCTGCTGGCCCCCTGAACTGACCGGGTGGCGGGACATGGTGGAAAGAGGCGGCCAACCAAAACAAACCGTAAGGATAAATTTGGTAGGAAAATATATTGCTTTGCCTGATGCCTACTTTAGTGTAACCGAGGCCTTACGGCACGCGGGCCTTTTTCATAATACCGCCGTGGATATACATATGGTAGACGCTGAAGAACTGGAAGGGTCCCCGGCCGAAAAACTCCTAAACGGAGAGGGTGTTTTGGTTCCCGGCGGGTTTGGCAGCCGGGGGGTTGACGGGAAAAATAAGGCCATTCAGTACGCCCGGGTTAATAATATTCCTTTTTTAGGCCTTTGTCTGGGGATGCAGTTGGCGGTGGTGGAATACGCCCGGAATGTCCTGGGTTTTGAAGCGGCCCACAGTGTGGAGTTTGACCCTGACACTCCTTACCCGGTAATTGACTTATTGCCGGAGCAAAAAGGCCTTGACCGTAAAGGCGGAACTATGCGTTTAGGCGGCTTCCCCTGCCGGCTGTTGCCCGGTACCAAGGCCTATTGCGCCTATAAAGAAGAAGTAGTATTTGAGCGTCACCGTCACCGTTATGAATTGAATAATGAATACCGCGCTGTTTTAAGCACCCGCGGCTTAATTGCCAGCGGTACCTCACCTGACGGCCGGCTGGTGGAAATAATTGAAATTCCAGCCCACCCGTGGTTTGTAGCCAGCCAATTTCACCCGGAATTTAAATCACGTCCCGATAACCCTCACCCTTTATTTAGGGATTTTATTGAGGCGGCTTTAAAGTTTAAGGAGGCGGGTTGTTTTTGAAGGGAAAAAAGAAAATAATTTCTGGTTTAATCCTAGCGGTAATTATAATTTTTTTAATTGTGACTGTCGTAATAATTAAACCCCGTCAGGAAAGCCGGCCGGTATCCCGGGGAGGGGTGGTGGCGGTGGTTGATATTGAAGGGATTATAGTCAGTGGACAATCAAGCGCCGGTTTATTTGGTACTTCCAGCAGCGCAGAGTACATTGCCGGCCTTTTAAAAAAAGCGGCCCGGGACGAAAACATTAAGGCCGTGGTTTTAAGGCTGAACAGTCCCGGTGGCTCGGCGGCAGGATCCCAGGAAATTGCCCGGGAGGTAGATTTGTTACGCCAAAAAAAGAAAAAAGTAATAGCCTCCATGGGGGACGTAGCCGCTTCTGGCGCTTACTGGATTGCCGCCCGGGCCGATAAAATTGTAGCTAATTCCGGCACAATGACCGGAAGCATTGGGGTAATTATCCAAACGCAAGATTTAAGAGGCTTATATAGTAAATTGGGCGTTGACAGTCAGACATTTAAAAGCGGGCCCCATAAAGATATGGGCTCAGCCACCCGGGAAATAACTCCGGAAGAAAAAGTTATTTTTCAGGGTTTGGTTGATAACGTTTACCAGCAGTTTATTCAAGCGGTGGCTGAAGGGCGCAAAATGGAGCCAGACCGGGTAAGAAAAATTGCCGACGGAAGGATATTCACCGGGCAGCAGGCCAGGGAGAAGGGCTTAGTGGATGAACTGGGCAGTTTTAACGATGCCTTGAGTTTGGCGGGAAGAATGAGCGGTTTGGGCAGCGAGCCCCCGGTGCAAAAACTGACGCGCCGTGGTTTTTGGCAAGACTTGCTTGACCCGCAGATAACTAACCTGGCCGGTTTTTTATGGTTTAAAGAAAACGGCAGTTTTAATACCTACCGGCAAATAATATTTCCGGCCGGCTGGTTGGTGTGCCCCTCATGTTGGCCGGTTATCATTAAATAGTAGGTCAACCGTCCCGGTTGACAAAATTAGGGTTTAATTATGGAAGATAAAACTATAACTGAAACCGTCCCCCCTGAAAAGCCCGGTTTTTTAGAGCTGATTTACGGCGTTCTTTTAGACCCGCGACCCACGATACGCCAGGTAGCGGGTCAGCCGCCGGTTGGCTTAACCGTCTTAATTTTTACCTTGGTCAGCGTAGTGAATGTTTTAAGCAGTGTTCTGGTAACTGTTGGAAAAGGTAATTTAGTTTTTCCCGGCCTGCCGCAAACGGCAGTCCAGACAATTCATGCTCTTATTCCGGTAATCATCCTTCTATGGTTGGGGTTAAAATACCTGCAGTGGTTTGTTTACAGCGGTGTCCTGCATCTGGTAGCAACTTTATTAGGTGGACGCGGTTATGCGCAGGGAGTTTTTGCGGTTACCGGGCTGGCTATATTGCCCTCTCTTTTTATAGTTCCGTTAAATCTGCTTTTTTATTGGATAATGACCCCGTCTTTTACCATAATAGTCACTTTATTAAGTTTGTTAATTTACGTTTGGGGTATTATACTAGTTATAATTGGTTTACGCGAGGTGTATAATTTTAGTACCGGAAAGGCACTCTTAGTTTTGTTTTTACCCCTGATAGCAATTATTTTTTTCGCTATAGCAACCTTAATTATTTTAGCCGGATGTCTACCTTCGTTAATCCCTTAAAATAAAACCAAACTTTTAAGTTTTAGTTTTTTAGTTTTTTATTTATGCCCGGGCAGGATTTTAAGAAAAGTTGTGGAAAGAAGTAATAAAGGAAATAAAAATAAGCTTAAAAAAGAAAATTGGGGGGTTAGGATTACCCAAAGAGGGGAGAGAGAAAGAGATGCCGGGGCTGACCAGTGATGTTTTAGTGATAGATGATCAGAGTGGAGTGCGGAAGTTGTTGGGTGAAGTTTTAGGTAAGGAAGGTTATCGGGTAGAGTTAGCCGGATCCGGGCGCGAAGCAATTCAAAAAATAACCACCTATACTCCTCTCTTAATTTTATTAGACATGCGGATGCCACATCTATCAGGATTGGAAACACTGCAAGAAATCCGTCAGATTTGCGGCACCATACCGGTGGTAATAATGACAGCGTTTGATGAACTGGATACAATTACCAAAGCAAAAGAATTAGGAGTTCGTCATTGGATTCAAAAACCCTTTAATCTAAAGGATGTTTGTTTTCTGGTAAAAGCCTTGCTGGCCGAGAAACCGGTTAAAAAACAAGACGAAGGGATAATTGATTTGAGGTAAGCAGTTTTTCTTTACGTAAAAAAAGGGGGAGTATGCGAATTGTTAATAGCCACCGAAACCATGCTGGCGATGCATTGTCCGGCTTGTGGCAAGTTGGAATTTCACCGTTTATCGCGTTTTACCTTTTCAGGCCGTAAGGTGCTTAGGATTTATTGTTCTTGCGGTAGTCTTAAGGTAATAATTGAAACCCGGCAGAAAGGGCTGTATTGGTTTCAAGTACCGTGTATAACCTGTGAAAATATGCACTTACATACCGTACCAGGTAGTTGGTTATGGCAAGAACAACAGGTGACCGAACTTTTTTGTCCGGAAGTGGGGATAGAACTGGGTTATATAGGCCCGGATGCTTTAGTAAGCCAGATGGTAGCGGAAGATGAAGAATATTTATTAAGCGAAATAATAGCCGGTTTGATTGAAGAGAAAAATTTTCAGGTTACCAAAGAAGATTTACCGGTAATAGAGCAAATAGAAAAAGTTGAAGTAAGTAAAGGTAAGTTTGTTTTATCGGATAACCAGGCAAATACCCAAGAACCCAAAAAGATAAGAAGAAAAAGGAAATAAAATAAAAGGGAAAGCTGAAAAATAGCGCCGAGGGGAGAAAAATGTCTTTTATCCCGGTACATATTTTACTAAAAGAAGCCGAAACAGGAGAATACGCGGTAGGGGCTTTTAATTGCCATAATATGGAGTTTATTCAGGCCGTAGTAGCCGCCGCCGAAGCGGAAAAAGCACCGGTTATTATTCAGGCCAGTCAAGGAGCCCTTAAATATGGAGGAATAAATTATATTGTTGCTTTAGCCCGTGCTGCCGCAGAAGAGGCCAGGGTACCGGTGGCCTTACATTTGGATCACGGAACGAGTTTCACTCAGGTCATGCAGTGTTTACGGGCTGGGTTTAGCTCGGTAATGTTTGATGGCTCAAAACTATCTTTAAACGATAATATTAATATAACCAGGGAAATAGTTAAAATAGCCCGGCCCTTAAATGTATCCGTGGAAGCGGAATTAGGTAAAATAGGAGGAGCCGAAGACAAAAACATAGTTTTAGAGCAAGAAGCTTTGTTCACTGACCCCGCTCAGGCCCAATATTTTGTCCAGAGTACGGAAGTGGATTCGTTAGCGGTAGCTATTGGCAACGTACACGGGCATTATAAAGGAAGGCCGGCTTTAGACTTTGCGCGCCTACAAAAAATATCTTCTTTAGTCCGTATTCCTATTGTTTTGCACGGTTCCTCCGGTTTACCGGATGAAGCCATAAAACAAGCCATAAGGCTGGGGGTTCGTAAAGTAAATATTGATACTGATATTCGCGACGCTTTTTTAAGTATGGTACGCCAAACTTTACTTCAGCATCCGGCCGAAAATGACCCGCGTCAAATATTAGGGCCGGCCCGTAAAGCCGCTCAGGAAGTAATCCAAAAGAAAATTCGCCTTTTTGGCAGTGCCGGTAAAGTAAAAATATAAAGCCAGAAATGGTATTAGAAGAATGAAAGGAGAGATAAGCGATAAAATTATTTTTAGATACGGCAAACATAGAAGAAATAAAAGCGGCTTATAGTTTAGGGGTAATTAGTGGCGTTACTACCAATCCTTCTTTATTAGCCAAAGAAGGCAAGAGTTTAAACGTGGCCGTACGCGAAATTATGGCTGTTGTTGACGGTCCAATAAGCGTAGAAGCGGTAAACCAGGAAGCCTCCGCTATAATTGCCGAGGCAGAAAAATTAGCCTCTTTTCACCCCAATATTGTGGTAAAAATACCGGTTAATGCTGAAGGATTAAAAGCGGTTAAAGTTTTAAGCGAACGTAATATTAGAACAAACGTTACCCTGGTTTTTTCGGTAAACCAGGCTATATTGGCCGCCCTGGCCGGAGCTGATTACGTCAGCCCCTTTGTTGGACGACTGGACGATATAGGACAAGATGGAATGCAATTGGTGGCGGAAATCATAGCGATTTACCGCAATTATTCCTTTCTGACCAGGGTAATTGCGGCCAGTATACGCCATCCCCTGCACGTAACTATTGCGGCTAAGGCAGGAGCAGATATTGCTACTGTTCCTTATAAGGTGTTAACCCAAATGCTTAATCACCCGCTTACCACTCTTGGTATTGAAAAGTTTTTAGCCGATTGGGCCAAAATTTCCGGCACTTCATAATAGCTTATGCCTTTCCGTGAGGATAAAAAATTAATTTGTTTAAAGGCTTAACTTGGCCTTGTAATAGTTATAATATGCTATTTATACATGATATTTACAATGATACTTTAAAAAATGAGGACTATTTTGGTAGTAAAAATAATTTAAGGGGGGGTTACTCATGGATTATGCGGATTTAGAAAATAAGACCTTACAAGAATTGTACAGAATAGCTAAAGGAATAGAGCTTACAGGGTGTTCGCGTTTACGGAAAAAAGAATTAATTTTTGAAATCAAAAAAGCCATGACCGAAAAAAATGGCTTATTATTAGCCAAGGGAGTGTTGGAAATACTTCCTGACGGCTACGGTTTTTTAAGACCCTTTCAATATTTGCCAAGTCAAGATGATATTTATGTATCTTCTTCCCAAATCCGGCGTTTTGATTTGCGAACCGGTGATTTAGTGGCCGGTCAAGTGCGCGGGCCTAAGGATAACGAACGTTATTACGCTTTATTACGCGTTGAGCAGATTAACGGGGTAGCTCCCGAAGAGGCGCTCGAACGCCTGCATTTTGACGGCTTAACGCCTTTATATCCCCATAAACGGATAAAATTAGAAACATCTACTGAAAAAATATCTACCCGGGTTATAGATCTTGTTGCCCCCTTGGGCAAAGGGCAACGTGGTCTTATTGTTGCCCCTCCCAAGGCCGGCAAGACCACTTTGCTTAAAGAAATAGCCAATAGTGTTACCAAAAACCACCCGGAAGTAAATATTATTGTTTTGCTTATTGATGAACGTCCCGAAGAAGTTACCGATATTGAGCGTTCAGTAAGAGGGGAAGTAGTCAGTTCCACTTTTGACGAACCGCCGGATAACCACGTAAAAGTGGCCGAAATGGTGTTAGAACGGGCAAAACGTTTGGTAGAGCATAAACAAGATGTCATTATTCTCCTGGACAGCATTACCCGTTTAGCCCGCGCGCATAATCTGGTGATTCCTCCCAGTGGGCGAACCTTAAGCGGGGGAGTAGACCCGGCGGCTTTGCATAAACCAAAACGTTTTTTTGGGGCGGCCCGGAACATTGAAGAAGGAGGCAGTCTAACTATTTTAGCCACTGCTCTCATTGAAACAGGCAGCCGGATGGATGACGTTATTTTTGAAGAATTTAAAGGAACGGGTAACATGGAATTAATTCTAGACCGTCGTCTGGCGGAAAGGCGTATTTTTCCTGCCCTTGACGTGCAGCGGTCCGGGACGCGTAAAGAGGAATTACTTTATAAAAGGGAAGAGTTGGAATGGATTTGGAGCTTTCGTAAAGCCACTAATAATATGGCGCCGTGGGAAGCTATGGAACTGCTTATTACTCAGATGAAGAGGATTAAAACTAATGAAGAGATTATCCAATTGCTAAGAGCAACCCGCAAAACAAGTCCGGTTGTCACTCCTGACCGCCCTCCGGATATTAAAAAAGATTTGTTAACCCCGGCCGGTCTATAAATATTTAAATACGGAAAAGCAATAGTAGCAGAAAGTAGTTGTTAAGTTAAAGTTAACAAAAGGCATTAATCAGGTATAAAACTGGTATATTAAGGTAAATATATTAATATATGTAATACATACCTCGAAACGAGGGAAGGTAATTGCGTTACAAAATAATTTTTACCTTAATCTTATGCCTGGTAGGGGTTATAGCAATACTTTTATCTAAGATACCAGTTCTTAAAGCCACCTCTTTTGATTCAAAGGAACTACCTTTTCAGAAACTTTATAACGGAGATTTAACGAAAATAACGGTAGGTCAAATGTCCTGGCCGGCCGTGGGTTGGATTAGTTCCCCTTTTGGTTTGCGTGATGGCTGTGTCCACGAGGGGTTAGATATTGCCGCGGGCGAGGGCGAACCTGTTTGTGCGGCCCGGGACGGGCACGTTATTTTTACCGGGCCGCGGGGCACTTATGGTCTAACGGTAATTATTGACCATGGCGCTGGCCTTACAACTTTGTATGCCCATGCTTCAAGTCTTCTGGTCCAAGAAAATGATTGGGTCAAGGAAGGCCAACTTATTGCCAGGGTTGGCAACACCGGTCATTCCAATGGCCCCCACCTGCATTTTGAAGTCCGTTTGAATGAAGTTCCTTATGACCCGCAATACTTTTTATCCCACATTTCGGCTTAAAAACTTAAAAAATAGGCCGGTAATATTGTTTAAAATGACTATGCCGCTTAGCTAAAGCTAAACGCCACCAGCAAGGCAGGTACGCAAGTAGGGGCGTTAAATTTAACGCCCCTACTACATTTAGATAGGAAAGAAAGGCTTGCCTTTAGTTAACATTATAACCATCTTGTTTAAAATGGGCTTTTATGTTATACTAAAAGCTGATTTGAAAAAAGGGATAGAGAGGTGTTTTTTTTGAAAGAAGGAATCCACCCAAAATATCAAAAGGCAGTTGTTATTTGCGCCTGTGGGGAAACTTTTGAAACCGGTTCCACCAAAAAAGAATTAAAAGTAGAAGTTTGTTCCCGCTGCCATCCTTTTTTTACCGGTTCGCAGGCCAGAATGGTAGATATACGGGGCCGGGCAGAAAAATTCCGGCGAAAATACGGCTTAAAATAAAAATTTAAATTTACATCTTCGGAAAAGGTAAAGGTGTCACGGGTGTATAGTTTTCAATATGGCGGTCAAGCGGTTATTGAAGGCGTAATGATGCGGGGTCCGGCTTTATGTTCCGTAGCTGTTCGTCGACCGGATAATACGATTGTCTTAAGAAAGAATCCGGTTGGTTCTTTAGCCAACAAATATCCGTGGTTAAAATGGCCTTTTTTGCGGGGGCTAGTGGTTTTAATTGAATCTTTAATAATGGGCATTGAAGCGTTGACTTATTCGGCTAATCAAGCCATGGAAGAGGAAGAGGGTGAAATAAGCAGCTTTGCGCTTGCCCTAACCGTCCTGGTTGCTCTGGTTTTGGCTATTTTTCTTTTTATTGTTTTACCCACCGGGTTAACCCATTATTTAGTTAATCAAGGATGGAGCAGTTTGGCTCAAAATCTGGTGGAAGGAGTTATTCGGCTGGTTGTTTTTTTAGGGTACGTAGTAATTATTAGCCGGATGCCGGATATAAAGCGCGTTTTTCAGTACCACGGGGCGGAACACAAAGTTATTAATGCTTTTGAAGCCGGTAAGGAGATTGTTGTTTCTAACGTAAAACCATATTCTACTTTTCACCCGCGTTGTGGAACGAGTTTCCTTTTAATAGTCTTGGTCATCAGTATTTTTTTATTTTCCTTGCTTGGGCAGCAAGTATTGTGGTGGCGGATAGTTTCCCGGGTTTTATTTTTACCGGTATTAGCCGGCATTTCTTATGAATTATTAAAATTTACCGCCAGATACCCTGATTTTTTCTTCTGCCGGGTTATAATGGCCCCGGGCCGATGGCTACAGAGTTTAACCACTAACGAGCCTGATGAGGCTCAAATAGAAGTAGCCATTTCGGCGCTTCAGGCCGTACTTGAAGAAGATAAGGACAGGCAAGATTCCTGTCTTGTAAGTATTCAGTAAACCAGGTAGGGCAGGCATGGTATTGTCCTTACCATGCCTTAAGCTTAGCTACTTCACTGAATATTTACCCTGTCCTACCATATAGCGGGAATAAGCCACCCCTTACAATTATAAGTAGGTGAGATTTATGTTTGATAAATTGGAGAGTATTGAAAAACGTTATGAGGAACTGACCAATTTAATTGCCAACCCGGAAATTATTAATAGCCGTTACAATCAATGGCAGCAATACACTAAAGCACACGCGGAGTTAAACGATATAGTGTCTGCCTACCGCGAGCTTAAAAAAATAGAGCAGGATTTAAAAGAAGCGGCGGAATTACTTGGTACGCCTATAGAGCCGGACTTTAAAGAAATGGTAGATCTCGAGTTAAAAGAATTGGAAGAAAAGAAGAAAAAAATAACCCGGCAGTTGCAGCTCATGCTGTTGCCGCGGGATCCTTACGACGAAAAAAATGTAATTGTGGAAATCCGGGCTGGCACGGGTGGTGAAGAAGCCGCCTTGTTCGCGGCTGAACTTTTTCGCATGTATACTCGCTATGCGGAGCGGCAGGGCTGGAAAATTGATTTGATGAATACCAATTCTTCTGATTTAAATGGTTTTAAAGAGGTAATTTTTCTTATTGAGGGTCAAGGGGCTTACAGCCGGTTAAAGTATGAAAGCGGTGTCCACCGGGTCCAGCGGATACCCGTTACCGAATCAGGCGGCAGGATTCACACTTCAGCGGCCACGGTAGCGGTGCTCCCTGAAGCAGAAGAAGTGGATGTAAATATTAACCCCAATGATTTGCGAATTGACTTATTTTGTTCTTCCGGTCCCGGCGGACAATCGGTCAATACTACCCAGTCGGCGGTACGAATTACCCATTTACCCACGAATATTACGGTTACCTGCCAGGATGAAAAAAGTCAGCATAAAAATAAGGATAAGGCCATGCGGGTTTTACGGGCCCGTCTTCTAGCCTTGGCCCAGGAAGAACAAAAAGAAAAAATTGCCTCTACCCGCAAAACCCAGGTGGGCAGCGGCGACCGCAGTGAACGTATCCGGACTTACAATTTTCCGCAAGGCCGGGTTACTGACCACCGGATTAATTTAACCCTTCACCGTTTACCCGAGGTGCTTACCGGGGACCTTGACGAGATTATCAATTCCTTAATATACCATTTTCAAGCTCAGCAACTACAGCAAATATAATTAAAAGGGAAGCCTGCCTTACAAGCCTGGCCGGCTATTAAATTAAATGTTTACCGTAAATAAAGCTTTGCTGTGGGCGAAGAATTATTTAAAAAAATGCGGCCTAGAGAACACGGCCTTGGAGGCGGAGGTTTTACTGGCTTTTTGTATCAAACTTGACCGTGTTGCCTTGTACCGCCAGAATGAGCGTTTTTTAAGCCCTGAGGAAGAAGAAAATTTCCGGCGCATGATTAAGCGCCGGGGGCAAAGAGAACCAGTAGCTTATCTAACCGGGCACAAAGAATTTATGAGTCTGGATTTTTTAGTCAACCCGGCGGTTCTTATTCCCCGCCCCGAAACCGAGTTATTGGTAGAGAAGGCCCTGGAAATAATAAACGCGAAAGTATTCAAAGTAGGGCAAACCCAAAAAGATAAAATATTAATCGTAGATGTGGGCACGGGCTCCGGCGCCATTGCGGTCAGTATAGCCAAACATATAAAAAATCTTAGCGGGGTCTATATTTACGCTACTGAAATAAGTCCGGCTGCCTTAGATGTGGCGCGCTTAAATGCTAAACGGCACGGCGTAGCAGGAAATATAACCTTTTGGCCGGGGGACTTGCTTGAACCCTTAAAAAATCAAGGCTGCGAGGGGCAAATAAGCTTAATTACCGCTAACTTGCCTTATATTCCGACACTTGAGATAGACCGCCTTGAACCCGATGTCCGGCTGTACGAACCTCGCCTGGCGCTTGACGGGGGCAAAGACGGGCTGGACTTTTACCGCCGCTTAATTTCTCAAGGAGGCGAATTTTTGAGGCCGGATGGTTACTTATTAATGGAAATTGACCCGGCCGTAATAAATCAAATATCCTGGTTGTTAATTGCAGCCGGCTGGAAATTTAACGTTTTTTTTGATCTAGCCGGAAAAGAAAGACTTATTGCGGCCGTCCAAGAAGTTTAACCTGTATTACCTGACTTAAAAGAGTAAATAAAAGTATTAAAACGGAAAAAAATACGATTGTTCCCCCGGGGGCTAGATTTAAATAAATGGCCAGGATTAATCCGCCTATTACCGCCAAAAGGCTAAATAAAACAGCCAGGATAAGAGTATGGTAAAAGCCCCTTTTTAACTGCAGGCTGGTAGCTACCGGAATAACCATTAGTGATGAAGTCAGCAGCATACCTACAATTCTAATGGAGGCCGCAATGGTACAGGCGGTAAGAAGAATAAGAATCAGGTTGATCAGGGTTACTGGAACACCGGCAAGGCGGGCGGCTTCTTCTTCAAAGGTAACAAAAAAAAGTTCTTTCCGTAAAAATATTACGGTGGCGACAATTATTACTCCTAAAATACCAATGGTAAAAAGATCGTGTTTGCTAACGGTAAGAATGCTGCCAAAAAGATAGGTAAAAAGGCTGGTATTAAATGAGCGGCCCGCGCTTAATAAAATAACCGCCAGGCTCATACCGGAAGATAAAACGACGGCTATGGCTAATTCGGCGTATTGCTGGTAAGTGGTTCTTAACCTTTCAATAATTAAGCCGGCCAGAAGCATTAAGATTAACGCTCCGTAAACGGGATAAATGCCTAAAATCATTCCAGCCGCTATCCCGGCCAAAGAAACGTGGGATAGGGCGTCCCCAATCATTGAAAGGCGTTTTAAAACAATAAATAAGCCAATAAGCGGACAAATAAGGCCAATAATTAAGCCGGCCATAAAAGCATGTCTGATAAAACCATACTGAAATATCTCAAGCATTAAAAGAGCGTCCCTTACAGTTAACCTGGTGGCAGTGGATTAAGGTCTGCATTCCCTGGCCGTAAACCTTAGTCAGGTTATCTGGCGAGGAAAGAAAATCAAACGGCTGGTCAAAAACAAAAATTTGGGTGTCGTTTAAACAAGCTAGCCTTTTAACCCGGGCTGTAACTACTCCCACGTCATGAGAAATTAAGATAACGGTAATATGCCACTGCTTGTTTAGCCGGTCAAGCAGTTCATATAAGCCTTCCTGACCTTTCAAATCCACCCCAACGGTTGGTTCGTCAAGCAGAAAAAGCGCGGGTTCGTTTACCAGGGCGCGGGCGATAAAGACCTTTTGTACCTCACCCCCCGAAAGGTTTCCGATCAGGCATTTACGCTTATTTACAAGACCAACCGTTTCCAGGGCCGATTGTACTTTGGTCTGGTGAGTTTTTTTTGGCGCCCGAAAAGGACCCACCTGGCGGTATAAATTGGCCGCCACTATTTCCTCTACCGTAGCCGGAAAGCCAATATTGACGGAAGCTGCCTTTTGGGCCAGGTAGCCAATTTTATCCCACCTTTTAAATACCGTAATATCCTGGCCAAACAAGCGGATTTGCCCGTGCCAGGGCTTTAAAATACCCAGGATCAGCTTTAAAAAAGTGGTCTTGGCGGAACCGTTGGGACCAATAAGGCCAAAAAAGTCCCCGGCGTCAACTCTCAAATTAATATTATTTAAAATGGGCCTGGCGTCATAACCAAAGGACAGGTTTTGAACTTCAATTATCGGGGCATTCATTTTAAAAATCATTCCTTTTTAAATTTAAAAATAATAAAAAATTTTCTTTTAAACTAAACTAAACTAAACTAAACTAAGCTAAACTAAGCTAAGCTTCCAAAGCTAATTTAAGATTTTCCAGGTTTTGTTTCATTACTTTTAAGTAGTCTTTACCGCTTTCTTTGTCTTTAACGGTTAGTCCGTGTACCGCATTTAAGGTAAGAGTTTGTGTTTTTGTTTCTTGGGCCAGGGTTTGGGCTATTTTAGGGCTGTATGTTTCTTCAAAAAGGATGTATTTTATTTGCCGTTGCCGGGCAAAGTCTACCAGTTTTTGCATTTCTTCCGGGGAAGGTTCTCCTTCTGTGCATACACCTAAAATGGCTACTTGTTTTAAATGGTAGCGATCGGCCAGGTAAGCAAAAGCCGGGTTGACCACCACAAACTCTTTATG
>DMDI01000203.1 GCA_003445555.1 Desulfotomaculum sp.
AAGCCCCCCGTTTTTATTTTAGTCTTCCCGAAGCAAAAAAATCCCTGGCCAAATGGAATTCCGCCTTTACCCCTAACGTTTCTCTTTTTATGGGCTTAGAAGCGGCTTTAGATATGATGTTGGCGGAAGGCTTACCCGGAGTATATGCCCGGCATATAAGGTTAGCCAAGGCTGCCAGGGCCGCCGTTAGAGCGTTAGGCTTAGATTTATTAACGCATGACCATTGCGCTTCCCCAACGGTAACGGCTATTTTCGGCCCGGCAGGAATTGATGTTGAAGAATTAAGAAAGGTGCTTCGCCAGGAATTTGGCGTAACCTTTGCCGGCGGTCAAGGTATTTTAAAAGGTAAAATATTTCGTATTGCCCACCTGGGTTTTGTTGATAAAATGGATATTATCATCGCCGTTGGAGCCCTGGAAATGGCCTTAGCCCGCCTGGGCTGCCCGTTAACACTTGGGGCGGGAATAAAAGCGGCTCAGGAGATATTTTTAAAGGGGGAAATATAAAATGGCCGGTCAATCGTCCCAATTGACATGGAAGGTTTTAGTAATGGATAATGTTTCTGAAGAAGGCTTGAGGCCGCTGCGCAAAGAACCAGATGTTGAGTTGGTAATTGGAAATAAAATGAGTGAAGATGAACTGGCCGCCAGTATTGCTTCCTTTGACGCTTTAATTGTGCGCAGTGCTTCCAAAGCTACGGCTAAAGTCATTGAAGCCGCTAACAATTTAAAGGTTATTGGACGGGCCGGAGTAGGGGTAGATAATATTGACCTGGAAGCAGCCACCCGCCGGGGTATTTTGGTAATCAACGCGCCAGAGGGCAACACCATTGCGGCTACGGAACACACCATGGCTATGATGTTGGCTTTAGCCCGCAATGTTCCCCAGTCGGCCACAAAATTAAGAGAGGGCGTCTGGGATAAAAAATCATTTGTAGGGGTGGAATTACGGGGTAAAGTCCTTGGTATTTTGGGTTTGGGTAGAATAGGTTCTGCTGTGGCCAAACGGGCCCAGGCTTTAGAAATGGAAGTTTTTGCTTACGATCCCTACCAGACTAAAGAGGCGGCGGACAGGGCAGCCGTTAAACTTCTCCCCTTGGAGGAAGTTATTGCCCAGGCTGATTTTATCACCCTTCATCTGCCCCGAACAAAAGAAACCTATCATCTTCTTGGTGAAAAGGCCTTTTCGGCCATGAAGGATGGGGTAAGAATTATTAACTGCGCCCGGGGAGGGGTAATTGACGAAGAAGCTTTGTATCAAGCTATGGTTAAGGGTAAGGTAGCCGGAGCAGCTTTGGATGTTTTTGAAAAAGAACCGGACACAGGTAATCCCTTGTTAACCTTGCCTAATTTTATCGCTACTCCTCACTTGGGGGCTTCTACAAAAGAAGCTCAGCTTAACGTGGCGCTATCAGTGGCGGCAGAAATTGCCGCGGCCTTAAAAGGGGATTTAGTAAAAAATACCGTAAACATTCCTTCGTTGACGCCCCAAACCTTAGCGGCAATTAAACCATACCTGGGCCTGGCCGAAAAATTAGGCCGTTTTTTAGCCCAGTTAATTAGTGGCAGGCTTAACAAAGTCGAAGTAATTTATAGTGGTGAACTGGCCGGTTTAGAAATTGCTCCCATTACTACCGCGGTGGTTAAAGGTTTGTTAACTCCGGTGCTTCAGGAAGCAGTAAATTACGTTAATGCATCGGTACTGGCCAAACAAAGAGGAATTCAAATTACCCAAACTACGGGTGAGGAAACAGACGGCTACGCCAATCTAATTACGGTAAAAACCCTTTCCGATGAGACCGCCAACAGTGTAGCCGGTACATTTTTCGGGCCTAATGACCCGCGGATTGTAAGCATCGATGGCTACCGGATTGATGTGGTGCCTCGCGGTTATATGCTTTATGTCCCCCATATTGACAAGCCCCGGATTGTTGGTCCGGTAAGCGTCTTAATTGGTGACCACCAAATTAATATCGGGGGAATGCAGGTAGGGCGAAAAACAGTTGGCGGACGGGCCATAATGATTATTGCCGTAGATACACCGGCGGGCGAGGAAACTTTACGGGAAATTGCCCGGGTTGACGGGGTACTTGACGTGAAAATGATTAGCCTTTAAATTTCAGACGTCTGATGGATGAATAGAGGTTGGAAGTTGACCGGGGAAAAGGAAACAAAGGTTATTTTAGTGCGTCACGGGGTGACAGAATGGAACAGGTTGGCACGCTATCAGGGAAGATTGGATATTCCTTTAAACGAAGAAGGAAGAAAACAGTCTTTTGTTTTAGCCCAAGCCTTAAAAGATATTCCTTTTGCGGCTATATTTACCAGCCCCTTACGCCGGGCCTATGAATGTGCGGAAATAATCGCCACTGTTAAAGGGACAGGGCTTCAGATTAAGCCTGGTCTGACCGAAATCTGCCACGGCGTATGGGAAGGACTTACTTTAAATGAAGTGGAAAGTAAATACGCTGATTTAGTCCAAAAATGGCGCCTAAATCCTTATGATACACCCATGCCTCAGGGGGAATCTATCCGTGAAGTGGAAACACGGGCCTGGGGAACTTTTGAAGAAATAGCTTCTGGTTGGCCGGGGAAAATTTCCTTAATAGTCACCCACGATGTGCCTTTACGAACCATCTTAAGAAAAATTTTAAATTTAGAGTCTAAATATATTTGGCGACTAAGATTAGACAACGTCGGGATTAACGTCGTATGTGACAAGGAAGGTTCCTGGCAGATAGTTTTGCTAAACGATACCTGTCATTTAGGAGGCTGGTTAAGCTCCAAAGCTCAGTTAGCCCTTTAAAAGAATAAGATCAGGCGGTTTTACACCTGACCTTATTCTTTAATTTCAGGCAATCAATTTTAGAATTGACCGCGTCCCTTTCCGTTTCTAAGACCGCCGCAACAATACGGGTGATTGCAAAATAAGTCTGGGTTTTCCTGAAGAAATTTTTGCCTGGCGGTAATACGTTCTTTAATTTGCTTGCCTTGCTCTGGGGTAAGACGGCCATAAGCAACGTATTTATCTATCATTTGTTTCCGCAACTCCATCATTTGCTGGCGAAGATTTGCTATCTCTTTGCTTTGTTCCGTTGTCAACACCGGCCTTGTTGTATCCTGGTTTTGCGCCGGCGTTCCCGTAGCAGCCAAAGCTGGTATGGCTATAGCCAGCACCAGTATAATAACTATGGCGATAATATAATTTTTTCTCATAATAATTCACCCCCTTCCCGGTTTTCAATTTATTCCGGATATTATTTTTTCCGGCTGGTTAAATTATGGCTCATAAACCTTAAAATAACCTTAAAATTTAATAAGAAATAGTTAAGAATTTTAATTTTGGAAAGCAGGAAGCCACAAAGTGAAGGTAGAACCTTGGCCCGGCCGGCTTATAACTTCAAGGTGACCGCCATGTTCTTCGGCAATCCAACGGGCTATAGCCAGGCCAAGGCCGGTGCCCCCCGCATGTCTGGTGGTGCCGCGGAAGAACCGTTCGAAAATACGGGGCAATTCTTCAGCAGGAATACCCGGCCCAGTATCAGAAATGCTAACGCCAAACCATCCTTCTTTTTGAACGGCTGCCAGGGTGATTTTTCTCGCCGGTGAAGAATGCTTAAAGGCGTTATCAAGAAGGATAAGAAAAAGTTGCCTGAGGTAGTCCGCATTGCCTATGATTTTTTGTTCGGAAAGAATTTCAAGATTTTGAATGAAAAAAGCCCCTGAACCTAGAAGAGGAGCCTGTCGGGCTATGTCCTGCACTAGCATGCCAAGGTCGAGGGATTCTTTTTCAATATGCTGTCCCGCATCAGCGCGGGCTAAAATAAGAAGATTGTTAAGAAGACGTGACATTCGTTCCGCTTCACCCACGGCATCCGTCAGAATTTCGGCCTGCATCCGGTTATTATTTTCTATTTGCTGTAAAAACTCCAGGTTGCCGCGGATAATAGTCAGTGGAGTACGCAGTTCATGTGAAACGTCGGCCACAAAGCGTCGTTGGGCGGCGTAAGCCTCTGACAAAGACTGCTGGGTAACGGCAAGGCGGGCAAGCATCTGGTTAAAAGCACTGGTCAGCCGGCCAATTTCATCTGGCGGTCCTTGATATTCCACTTGTCTGCTTAAATCCTGGGTCTCGCTGATAACAGACGCTGCCCGCGTAAGATGATTAATTGGTGATAGTGCTGTCAGGGCCAGATAATAACCCAGGCCTATAGCCAGCCCAACCATTATCAGGCTAACAATAAACAGTGTTTGTGCCAGTCGTTTTAGCATATTGTTAATAGGTTCAAGGGAGTAGCCAACTTGAAGCAATCCTATTAACCGGTTCTTTATGTCTATCGGTAAATTATACACGCGAAGCTCTTCGTTCTTCGGGCCAACCGTTTGGAAAAAGGACCCCTTCTGCCGGGCTTGCTCTATGGTTTCAGACGATACAGGCAAACTGTCCGTTCCCAGATTTACCGATTTAGCTATAACCTCCCCGGTATCGCTTACAATTTGGAAATAGGTTCCGGGACTAGCAAACGCGCTCATGCGGGGAAGCATTAAGCCGCCGCGCCACCCAAGCATTTGCGGCGTCCGGATTTTTAAAGATATTTCTTCGGCGCGTGCTACAAGGGTTCGGTCAGTTTGACGCAGTAAATTCCGTTGTACAGCGCTGTACAGGAAAACGCTGAACAAAATTGAAGTAAAAATTAGTACCCCGGTATAAGATAAAATAAGCCGCCAGCGTATGGGTAACAACCTGCCGTCACCTCATTTACAGTTCTTTTGTTTTATTACTGAAACATTTACTCGCGAAGAACGTAACCCACACCGCGTACGGTATGCAGCAAACGCTTCCCACCTTTTTCTTCAAGCTTTGCCCGCAGATACCCGATGTATACTTCAAGCACATTTGATTCTCCGCTGTAATCATACCCCCAAATACGGTCCATGATTTCTTGCCGCGTGAGAACATGGCGCGGACTGGCCATAAAAAGCGCCAGTAATTCATACTCTTTGCCGGTAAGTTCGATAACTTGCCCGGCCCGGGAAACCTCTCTGGTAGCGGAATCCAAGCGTAAATCGGCAAATTCAAGGATACGGTTATCCTTTGGCAGCCGACGACGAAGCAAAGCGCGTACCCGCGCTAAAAGTTCGTCCAAGGCAAAGGGTTTAACCAGGTAGTCATCAGCCCCGCTGTCCAGTCCTCTGATTCTATCAGAAACTTCGTCCTTCGCGGTAAGCATGAGGATTAAGGTGTCGGTTTCCGCTCTTAAGCGGCGGCATACCTCAAACCCGTCTACATCAGGCAGCATAATATCCAGGATAACCAGCTCAGGTTTTGTAGCTGTCGCTGCCTCCAACGCTTCAATACCATTGCGCGCCTCATGTACCCGGTAACCGGCATAAGAAAGGCTCCGTCGCAAAAGTGAGGTTATTTTAGGGTCATCGTCAACTACCAAAATCAAGGGGACCAATATAAAATAACACCTCTCTTACACCGTTATTATACGACGGACACTGTGGGGTTTCAAGCCAAATCAGGGGATGGAAGCATGGGGAAGCAAGGGGGAAGCATGGGAAGGGGAAGCATGGGGACGTTCTTTTTGCTTCCTAAACAATAAAATTATAGTTGGCTTGGCCGGGGATTGGCTAGAAGCCTACCCTCCTGGCCTGCTTAGGCGCTGTTCGGAATATGTTGCCTGACTAGCAATTTCTTCTATTGCCTTAACTACTGTTTTGATTTCATCCAAGGTGTTAAAATAACCAGGGCTTAATCTTACAGTTCCCTGCGGAAATGTACCTATGGTTTGGTGAGCTAAAGGAGCACAATGCAAGCCGGGGCGGCACATAATTTGGTATTTTTCTTCTAACTGAACGGCTACTTCGGAAGGTGTAAAACCGGCAATATTAAAAGAAACCACTGAAAGCTGGGGTTGAGGTGTTAGCTGGTCTGAGCTATAAACTTTAACCCCCTTGATATTCCATAAGCCTGCCCGCAATATCTCCCCTAAGGTATCTTCGTGTTTATAAATCTGGGAAATCCCCCGGTCAAGCACGAAACGAACACCTGCTTTTAAACCGGCCAGACCTGCCGTATTGGGTGTCCCGCTTTCATACTTGTCGGGTAAAAAATCGGGTTGGCGCGTAAACTCAGAATAACTGCCCGTGCCCCCGTATACTAAAGGTTTAAGCTTTGCCTCACGCCCTTCCCGAATAAAAAGCCCTCCTGTTCCAGGAGGTCCATAAAGCCCTTTATGGCCTGAAAAAGCCAGAAAATCAACCCCCAGGGCCTTGACATTAATGGGGTAGCAACCGGCCGTTTGGGCGGCATCAACCGCTAGAAGTATTTTATGGTCACGGGCAATCTCGCTGATTTTAGCGATAGACTGAATTATACCGGTAACATTTGAAGCATGATTTAAGATGATCAGCTGGGTATTTGGTCTTATTATCCGGGCTACCTCTTGAGGAAAAAGGATGCCTTCCGGCGAACACTTGGCAATAGTCAGTTCAATTTCTCTTTCTTTTACGGCTTGCAAAGGCCGCATTACCGCGTTATGCTCCATGACGCTGGTAATTACGTGATCACCAGCGGAAAGCACCCCGTTGATGACTAAATTTAAGGCTTCGGTAGCATTTAGGGTAAAAATTATCTGTAAAGGATTTTCCACCCCAAAAAGCTCCGCCAGCATTTCCCGGGTCTCATAAACAAGGCGTCCGGCTTCAATGGCCAAACGATGACCGGAACGGCCGGGACTGGCTCCAATATAGCGCATAAAGCAGTCCACGTCTTGATAAACTACCTCTGGTTTAGGATAAGAGGTAGCCGCATTATCAAGGTAGATCATCTTTTTTAATTAAATCCCTTCCTGGCCCGAATAAAGCTCGTCTAAGTTTTCTAGAGCGGACTGTAAGGCCAAATCGCTGCTAAATTCCATTTCTTTTTGGAGCGAGCCCTGAATTTCCGAAGGTTGACGGTTAAAATCCATAGCCCGGTTTAATTTTAACTGATAATCAAGCGGCAAAGCATTCACGGGTATTTTATCCTCAATTCGTAATAACTTATGGTTGTAGCCTAAGGGGCCTTCGTAAACAGCCAAGCTATCATTCCGCAGGCCAAGATGACGGTAATTCTGGTGTTCGGAGCAAAATTCATTTCTCTTTTGCCGTAAAACCAAAAGATTTCCCGTTACCTCCACCTCCCATAATTCGTCCGGGGGATATTTTTCCTTTAAAGCCGCCAGGCCCAAACCAAGAATTTCTTTTGGCGGAGGGCCCCAGTAAGTTATTTGCACATCCTGACAGAGGTACTCAATTTCCTGGCGTACTGAAGTATTGCTTTGAACTTTGAAGTTTTCATCCCGGTTAAAAACAGGCAAGATTGGCTTAAAAGAAGGATGGGCAAAGGTACTTAAAGTAAAGTATACTCCTGTCGCCACCGCAATAGCGATAAACAAAACGGCACTTCCCCATAGAATTTTTCGGCGCATGATAAGCATCCTTTCCTTTTTTTGTTATTATTATTGCCTGTTTTCGCTTTATCATACACCTGTAATTGTAGGGGCGTTAAGTTAAACAAAAGGCTTAAGCCTTCTGTTTAACGACTTTTATCTAAATCAACATTCATATAGACTTCCTGCACCTCATCATGTTCCTCCAAAGCATCCAACAACCGGAATAACCGGTCAGCTTCCGCCTCAGGTAAGCTTACGGTATTTTTAGGAATCATGGTAATGTCAGCCTCAATTAAAGGAATATTATAGGCCAACAATTTTTTTTTGACGGCTTCAAAATCTTCCGGAGCAGAAATAACCTCAAAAGTGTCTTCGGTAACTTTAACATCCTCCGCGCCTGCTTCCAGCGCCAGCAAAAGCAGTTCGTCTTCTTTAACCTTATATTTTGGCACAACCAGCAGACCCCTTTTGTCAAACAGCCAGGAAACGCAGCCGGTTTCCCCCAAACTCCCTCCGTGACGGGAAAAAAGAAATCTAATTTCACCCGCCATCCGGTTGCGGTTGTCCGTCATAGCCTCACACATTATGGCAGCTCCGCCTGGTCCATAGCCCTCATATATAATTTCTTCGTACTGCTTTCCGGCTATTTCTCCGCTTCCTTTTTGAATAGCCCGTTGAATATTTTCCAGGGGAATGTTTGCTTCCTTGGCCTTTGAAATAGCTAACCTTAAGCGGGAGTTTGTCTCATGGTCACCGCCCCCCATTCGGGCAGCAACGGTAATTTCCCGGGATAAACGGGCAAATATTTTCCCTCTTTGGGCGTCTACCTTTTCTTTTTTTCTTTTAATAGTTGACCATTTGGAATGTCCGGACATGTTTCATCCCCCCAAAGCCGGTAATGAAAACAGCTAAAATATCCTTCATGACAGGCAACGCCAGTTTGCACCACCTTTATAAGCAGCGTATCATGGTCACAGTCAAACAAAATTTCCTTTACTTTTTGGAAGTGACCGGAAGTTTCTCCCTTGTGCCAAAGCTGCCGGCGGCTACGGCTCCAAAACCAGGTTTCTTTTGTGGCCAGGGTGCGTTCCAAAGCTTCCCGGTTCATGTAGGCCACCATCAAAACGGTATTTGTCTTGCTATCCTGGACCACCGCCGGAATTAAACCGTTTG
>DMDI01000170.1 GCA_003445555.1 Desulfotomaculum sp.
AATTTCCTGCTTCAAATAATCAACCTGGATTTTAATCTTTAAAATAAAAGAAAAAGGTCGTTTTTTTCCGACCTTCAAAGTTATTTAAGTATCTGGTAGTAAACATTCATTTTAAAGCAAGATGTATTTTTAATCAAGAATTAGAGCTAATTTTTCGCAACGTAATTTCTCTGGTCAGGTTTCGACCTAGCTCTTTACATTCTTTAAAGGCCAAATTGTCTTCCCGGATGCTTTTCTTCCAGTTTATCCCGTTATTTTCTTGACTAAGACCTTGAAAAACTGTTCCCGTTGCGCCTATGTTATAAATGCCTTTATTTGGATTTCGACTGTCTACTATATGTAAGCCGTGAGCCATTAAGAACCGGGTTAAAATGTTTAAAACAATCTCCTGTCCCCCATTACGTAAACCAGCGTTAGTCACCACCGCGCCAATTTTATCCCTTAACATATTCCGGCACATATGCATCCACCGGGTACGGTCTATGAAAATTTTCATTAAACCGGTTACGTTAGTAAAATATACCGGTGAGCCTAAAACAATCCCGTCCGCCTTAAACATTTTCTCTGCTATAGCCATCATATCATCATTTTTTATATTACAATCTGTTTCTCTTAAACAAAAATTACAAGCCTTACATGACGTTATTTTATAGTCCGTAAGTTCTATTAACTCGGTTTCTATATTAGCGGTTGCAACCTCTTCCAAGACCCATTGCAGCATAATAGCCGTATTTTTGCCTTTGCGGTGACTACCATTTATTGCGATTACCCTCATCGAAATTAAAAAATCCTTTCTGTTGGGTTTAATGTTGTTAAATCATGGTTAACCCACCGCTAACACTAAGAGTTTGGCCGGTAATAAATTCTGCCTCATCAGAAACAAAAAAAGCTACCGCATTAGCAATGTCTTCTGGTTTTGCTAAACGGCGGAAAGGTATTGATCTTTTCATGCCTTCTAAAATTTTAGGTTGGTCAGCAAAAATTTCTAATATTGGTGTATCGGTAGGTCCTGGAGCAATGCAGTTAACATTTATTTTATAACGGGCTGTTTCACGGGCTATCGTTTTAGTGAAGGCAATTATTCCTCCTTTGCACGCTGAATAAACAGCCTCGCCGCTGGAACCCACCCGGCCTGCATCGGAGGAAATACTTAAAATTTTACCGTACTGGCGTGAAATCATATGAGGAAGAACCGCTTTAAAGCACTGGATAGGGCCTTTTAAGTTAATGGCGATTACCTTATCCCAGGTTTCTTCAGTACTATCAACAAAATTTTCTACTTTATCCCAACCGGCATTGTTGACTAAAATATCAATAACTTTAAACTCGCTAAGTGTTTTTTGCACCATTTCATTTATATCTTTAGGTATAGTTATGTCCACTTTTACAGGCATTGCCGTTTGGCCGTTTTTTTGAATTTCATTGACTACTTCTTTTACCGTTTCTTCGTTCATATCTGTAACAACTACTTTTGCCCCCTCTTGGGCCAGCTTTAGGGCAATAGAACGGCCGATTCCCCTGCCCGCACCGGTTATAATAGCTACTTTTTCAAGCAATCTCATTATTTTTACCCCCTATGTTTTTCTTCTAACCATTACCGTCATCTGGCCTTGCTGAACTACCTCCCCGCGTTGGTTAATTAAAGATACTTCCCGCCCAATAATGCCCCTGTCTGCTTTGGAAGTTTCTTTCTTTTGGGCAATCTTCATTTTAAAGTGGACCGTGTCACCAATAAAAATAGGGCCGGTAAAACGCCAATTGTCGATACTTAAAAAAGCTATAATTGTTCCTTCAAAGATTTGGGAGCGCATCATTAAACCAGAAACAATGGATAAGCCTAATAAACCGTGGGCCAAACGCTGGCCAAATTGAGTTGTCTTGGCATATTCCACATCAGTATGTAAAGAATTGTAATCCCCGGTAAGAGCGGCAAACATTACTACGTCCGTTTCCGTAATTGTTCTGGCAGCACTTGTAAATTCTTGCTCTATTTCAAAGTCTTCAAAAAATAAACCCACTCCCACCACCCCTTTTAAATTTTATTTTCGATAATAACCGTACTTGTTTAAAAACTTAAAAATCACTTAAACAACCAACGGTTGAAGCTCCGAAAAGCAGTTTGCCTATTTAATTCACCCATGATTGAAACTAATGATATTTCTTTTGGACAAACCCGTTCACAGTTTAAGACTTTACCGCAATCAGCAATTCCACCGTCTCCGGTGATTGCGTCCAGTCTTTTCTCCTTCTCCATTGCTCCGGTGGGGTGACTGTTAAATAGGTAGACCTGCGCCATAGCAGTCGGCCCCATATAATTGGATTTGTTGTTTATATAAGGACAGGCTTCCATTCTTATATCATTGCATTGGATCCTTCCGGAATTTATACCTTTCTTTAAAGTAGAGTCATAATGGGATCCCAAATCATAAAACCTAACCCCCTGTCATCATGAATTTTAGCTTCTTTTTTATAAATTTTCAAACATCACACTCCAATCTATCACTAAAATTCTTTGCCATTCGGAACCTTGTTAAAGTTTTTATAAAAATATTCTGCGTCCAATTTTTCAATATAATGCCCTACATTCAGCATAACATGCAACAGTTACATAATTCGATATATATTAATTTAAACCTTTTATAATCCCAAAATATTTTTAGAGTTTCTTTTTATTTTTTCAGTATAAAATACCACCTAAAATACAATACCACATTACTGATATTTTTTTCTTAGCTTTTTTCATTAAACCATTGTTTTTTTCAAAAATCCCTTGACAAACAATAAATCCCGTAACTATAATTAATTTGAATAAGCACTTTTTTAGGTTCTATTACTATTTTTATTACTTTTAAATTTTACTTTTAAGTTTATTATTGCATGATAAAACTTTCTTACTTATATAATTAAATAGATAATTTAATGTTTAAATAAAGAAAAGGAGGGGGAAGCAAATTTTTTTTGGTTAAATTCAAAATATGCAGGTAATTTAAAAAGAAAGGAGATTTAAGGGCTTGGAATCAAATGTTGCTAGTAACAGTACAGTTTCTATACCAACTTCTGTGTTGCAACGTCCTAAACAAAAGGTTCCTGGTAAAACAGGAAAGATAGAGGTATACTTAGATTTACTTGAACTGGTAGCGGGCCTTATAATGGCATTGTTTGTCTGGATGCATTTGTTATTTGTGTCTTCAATTCTTCTTGGTCCGCAAGTTTTTGATGCCCTTTCTGTATTTTTAGATGAATACTACCTTGCTCCGATAGGTATTCCCATTACAATTTTGATCTTTTATGTGCATGCGATTTGCGCCGCACGGAAAATTCCTAACAAGTATTCGGAGTTTAGAATAACCTTGAACCATGCTAAAATGCTGGGGCACACAGATACCTGGGTTTGGGTGTTTCAGGTAATTACGGGCATCGTCTTGTTTGCTTTTGTCAGTGTTCACTTATGGGTAATAGTATCTGATTACTTTGTACGGTTTTTCCAAACTGGCGTTGGCTTTTATTCTGTTATCAGCGCTGCACGTGTTCAAGGTGCTATAGTAGAAGGCATGAAAGGAATAGGTCCTTCTTTCTGGTGGTTTTATGCAATCTTAATTATTATATGCGAATACCACGTAGGCTTCGGCCTTTACCGCCAGTTTGCCAAATGGGGTTGGGTTAACTATCATACCGCAGGTTACGTTTTAAAAGCGCTGAGTGTTATTTTTGTCATTCTGGCATTTATTACTTTAGGAACGCTCAAGACTATGGCTTTAATTCCTACAACTACTATAATTCATTAATACAGAAAGGAGGTGGCCTTTAATGGGTACGTATAGAAGAATACATACTACAGATGTTTTAATTGTGGGAGCTGGACTGGCAGGTGAACGAGCTGCAATTGCTGCCGATGAAGCAGGGTTAGACGTAATTATTTTAAGTATTGTTCCTCCTAGACGTTCACATAGTTGTGCTGCTCAAGGTGGAATGCAGGCATCGCTGGGAAACGTAGCCAAGGGTTATGGCGATAACACGGATATTCACTTTGCTGATACAGTAAAAGGCTCTGACTGGGGCAGTGACCAGGATGTTGTGCGACTTTTTTGTGAAACTTCACCCGTTGCCGTCAGAGAGCTATCATATTGGGGTATGCCCTGGAACCGGGTGGTAGCTGGTAAAAAGAAGCTGCCTAATGGCCAGGAAGTTGAAGATACCAAGGATAAAGAAGGTTACATCACTGCCCGTGATTTTGGTGGTACTGCTAAATGGCGTACCTGTTATATCTCTGATGGTACTGGTCACTGCATGCTTTATACAATAGATTCAGTGGTAGTTAAATTGGGGATTACCGTTCATGACCGTATGGAAGCTATTTCCCTTATACATGATGGGGAATATTGCAAGGGGGTTGTAGCTCGCTGCCTGCGTACTGGAGAGCTTGTAGTTTATTTATCTAAGGCCACGTTGATAGCAACAGGAGGATATGGTCGTTTGTATGCTGCTTCTACTAATGCCGTTATTAATGAAGGCAATGGCATGTTTATTGCCCAAGAAACTGGTATTGTGCCTCTTGGTAATATGGAAGCAGTTCAGTTCCATCCCACTGGTATTGTCCCCGACTGGGTATTAATCACAGAAGGTGCCCGAGGCGATGGAGGGTACTTACTGGATAAAGACTTACACAGGTTTATGCCTGACTATGAACCTAAAAAAGCAGAGCTTGCTTCTCGAGACGTTGTATCCCGGCGCATGATGACGCATATACGCAAGGGATTTGGTATCAAACATCCTTCTGGTATTGAACACTTATGGCTTGATATAAGACATCTAGGAGACAAACATATTTACACCAACTTACGTGAAATTGCCGAAATCTGTGTATTTCATGGTGTTCATCCGGAAAAAGATCTCATTCCGGTACGACCCGCTCAGCATTACAGTATGGGTGGCATAAGGACTAACATTGACGGTGCGGCTTACGGCTTAAAGGGGCTGTTTGCAGCCGGTGAAGCAATGTGTTGGGATATGCACGGTTTTAACCGCCTGGGAGGTAACTCCGTGGCTGAAACTGTGGTTACGGGTAGAATAGTAGGCAAAAAATGTACGGAATATGCGTTGGGAACTACCTTAAACTATAATTATCAAATGATTGAAGATAACTTCGCCAAGCAGAAGGATCGGATTAAAAATTTAATTAACGGCAAAAATGGCAAGGAAGACGTTTACAAGTTAAGAGTTCGTATGGGAGAAATCCTTTGGGATAAAGTAGGTATTTTCCGCAACGGTAAGGACCTGCAAGAAGCAGTAAACGAAC
>DMDI01000228.1:0-2005 GCA_003445555.1 Desulfotomaculum sp.
TTTTTCCCGGTTTGTCTGCCAAAAGACGCTGCGGCTGCATAACCCTCAACCAGGCCGTAATGATAAGCCGTGGCCACGGTCCGGTAAAACCAGTTACCCGGTTGAACATCGCTAAAAGCTACCGTTTTTTCCTCTTCTTTTAATTTCAAAGCGCGCAGTAAAAGGGAGGCAAACTCGGCCCGGGTGACCACTTTATCCGGCCGGCAGGTACCGTCGGGATAACCTTGAAAAATACCCCGGGTAGTCATTTCTAAAATAACTTCTCTAGCCCAGTGATTAGCCGGCAGGTCACTAAAAGCCAAGGGCGGTGAGACTGCTGCTGCTTCTACTGGGGGCGGCGGTTGTTTTGGCTGGCCGGCTGCTTTTCCGGTCAGGGCGTAGACCCAACCGCCGTCATTACCAAAATAGGCCCAGCCGTCAGTAATAGCAAGGCATGAGGTGGTATATCCCCCTGAAGTACCTGCTTCCTGGCCGGTAAAGGACCAAAGTTTATTGCCATTATCATCCAGGCAGTAAGCCGTGGCGTTTTCATAGGTAGTTATAAAGTATAGGTATACTTTGCCCTCCTGAAGGGAAAGAGAGGGGGAAGACTGAATCCCTGGTTTGGAACTTTCTCCGTCATCCGGCGGGGTAAACTTCCACCGTTCTTTTCCGGTGGCTTCTTCAAGGCAGTAAAGATTTCCGGGAAAAGCATGAGTACCTGACCCTACATAAATCTTGCCCTTAAATATGGCCGGAGTGGAAGTACTTACCCGGCCGATTTTTTTATGCCAGGCGTAGGCCAATTGCCCGGTTTGGGGATTACAATTAAAAGCCCAGCAGTGGCCACCCTCGTCGGTAAAGAAAACCCTGTTTGTTTGGGGGCTGCAAGTAACAGAAGAATGAATCCTCCTGGCCTCTTTAGCGATGGCCCCCAGGCTTTTTTCGTCACCTAACTCTCCGCTATCTTTATTAACACAGGTTAAAACGGCGCTCTCATCACCAAAAACTAAATAGTTGCCCGCCACGCAGGCGCCGCTCCAGTAATAGCCGCCGCCGGTGGTAGATGGCCGTTGCCACAGAATCTCCCCACTTAAGGCGTCCAGGCAGTAATAGACCTTATTTCGCCAGGAGCCTAGATAAACCTTACCGTCGGCGTATTTTACCGGGGTGTTTAACTGGTCGCCTTTACCCGCAATTACTTTATCCCAAATAATATTTCCGTTTCCCGCTTCCAGGGCATATACGTGGCCATCATTAGTAGCCACAAAGAGCTTTCTAGCGTGGTAGGCCGGGGTGGCCAGTTGAAATTTCCTGCCGGTGCAGCTTAAATCAGTACGCCATATTTTTGCCCCGGTTTTAGCTTCAAAGGCCCACAGCCCCCCGCAGGCATCCAGAATAAAAACTTTATTTTCAGCTACCAGGGGGGTAACATTTACCCCGGCCATGGGAGCCTGCGGGTTGTCCACCTGAACCTGCCGGCGCCAGCCCTGGGTTATGTTGGTGGTAGGGGCGGGACTTTCCGTCTGACCAGAGTTTAAGCTGTCCTGCTGAAACTGTTCCCAACCCGTTCCCGCTTTTATATTTCCTTCGTTGCCTTTACGGTCAGCGTAAGCAAAAGAAACTAAAAACAGACTTAAAATTAAAGCCAGACTAAAAATAAGCCATAACTTCTTTTTAAGCATTATTTTTTCCCCTTTTCTTTAAAATTTTAAAAATTAAAAACATAATCTCCCTTTCCTTTAGGGAAAAAATTTTCCGCGGGGATAAGCGAAGGAGGAGAAGGAAACTTCCCCGCGGTTTTAAATAACCTAAAAATAATTAATTTTAGGCCGGGTAAACTTTACTCCATAATCTTTTTAATATGGCGGCACATTCAGCCCGGGTAGCTTTACCTTTTGGTTTAAAGTTTTTATCCGGGTAACCCCGGACTAGCCCCTGACTTACCGCCAAAGCAACCGCTTTTTTGGCCCAGGCGGAAATTTGAGGCTGGTCTTTAAAGTAAGCAGAAGCTTCACTTCCGGGA
>DMDI01000228.1:2222-4895 GCA_003445555.1 Desulfotomaculum sp.
ACGGTAATTTCTTCTCTGGTAACCGGTTTATGCGGGTTAAAGGTTTGCTTGTTCTCCACTAGGTACCCTTTTACTAAACCATAATAGCAGGCCGTAGCTACTGTCTGGTAGTACCAATCATTTGGTTTTACATCAGAAAAGATGGTGGTCCCACCGTTTATCTCTTTTAATCCCAGGGTCCGGGTTAAAAGGGCGGTAAATTCAGCCCGGTTTACCATTTTAGCCGGCCGGCAGGTCCCGTCAGGATAACCTTGCAAAATACCTTTGGCCGCCATAAATTCAATTATTTCTTTAGCCCAGTGATCGTCCGGCAAGTCTTTAAAGCTAACTATTTTCTTTTCCTCGGCCGGTTTTTCTTCTGGGGCCTTTAAGCGTTCTATTAAAACAAATTTACTTAAATGGGGAACCGAAAAAATTACTTCTTTTTTCTCCGGGATAACTTTGCTGGTGGCTATTGGCTCCCAATTTTTGTTTTGTTCGTTAAATAAATAACCGGCAAGATTGGCGGCGGTACCAACTTCCATCCCCTGGTAGGAAAAGGTTAAAGTTAATTCTTTTTTCCAGGTGAGGGGCTTTTCCTGGTTTTGTTCCTTTAGGGTAGTTTTTATTTCGTAAATTTTGCCGCGCGGCTTTAAGCCGGCGGGAACTTTGACTAAGTATTCCTTAGTTTTATCTTCCGTTAAAGGAATAATCGTAATTGACAATAGCTCTTGTTCTTTTATTTCCAAAATGCCAGGGGGGAGGTTTAAAATTACTTTTCCGTCTTCAAGTTTAAGGGAAATCTCTATATTTAGCGTTGTGGCTTTAAGTAAAGTTTTTCCTTCGATATTTCCCTCTTCTTTAATGGTTTTAACTACCGCCTTTAAACCATCCTGTTTGGCCTTTTCTACCTCGGAGACGGTTAGGCTGGCGGGTGCCCCTGCTTCTCCGGCCCCCCCGGGTGTATCTTCCATACTAGTGGACCACTTCCATAAAATATTATCTCCGTTATTAACCTTTACTTCATTGGCGCATTTGGTAAGTGAAATGTCATTAACTAAACATACCCAACCTTCGTAGCCTTCCCCGCACTTAACCACCTGCCCGTTAATTCCTTCCACAAAAGCGCCGGTAAACCAGGGGCAGTCGTAATTGACCTGGACACTGGTCAACAAACCTAAGGCTTTGGCTTTAAACAAAACGTCCAGCACGGTTTTGCCGCTCTCAATTGAAAGGTCGCTACGGCAGAAATTCTCGCCGTTTTTGCCGGTTACCTGAAGGTGAACCGTAATGGTACTAGGGCCGCCTCCATTCCCGGTAGTGGTTACGGTGACCTTTTCTTGGTTTGACCTTATATACTTGGTAAAATCTCCCCCGTCAGCAAAAACTAAATACGGGCCGGTGTTGTTTAAAGTAAGGCTTACTTTTCCTGAAGGGTCGGTAACTGGAAACCTATTTATAAATTCCCCGTTTAGGCCATATACCGCCGCATAAACACTTTCGCCATACACGGCGCTCCAGGTGGAATCTGTATCGTTATAGGCTTCTACGGTAGCGGTAAATGTTTCCCCCGGACTAATATTTGTTTTATCCAAAGATACCCTTAAAGGTTTGGCGGTCCAGGAACCGTAGTACCAAAGAACTTCTTTGTTGGTACTACCCAAAATATAATCCGCCGCGCCTACCGGCGGGCTTATCCAGTCAACCCGGTACATCCAGCCGTCCCAGGTCACCGGGTCATTTTTTTCACCGGCAACTTCGTCTACAAATAAGAAACCCCACGCATCAGTGGCTACATAGGGAAATCCACCTGATTTAGCTGCTTCATCCAGAGCGCCCAAAGCGGTAGGATCATTTATATTGTAGGGATGACCTTCTTTAGTTACGATAGTTGATGGACCAACAGTCACTTGGTCGTTAAAAATAGTTTTATCTTTTCCTTCTACCCGGACGTTAATTTTTACCGGGCCTTTAGGTATGACTTTAACTTTTTTTAGGCGTTCATTGTTATATTCGTTTGCTTCTATTATGGAATTGCCTGAATCGGCCATTAATTTTAAAGTAACTTCTCCTTCGCCGGCCGGTTTCCAATTAAAACTTACCGGTTTACCTTCCCCTGCCGCCAGGCCGTAAACTGTTTCAGTTACCGCCGGCTCATCACCCGCCTGAAAGGATACCGTAAAGTTTGGAGCTTCAATTCCACCCCGGTTGTAAACAATTGCCGTATCAGTAGTGGGGATTTTAACGTAAACAGGTTCTGGGACGATTACTTTAGTTATTACAAGGTCCGGTTGACTGGGCGGTCCACCTGATTTTAAAGCATATAATCCCCCGCCATCATTGCCAAAATAGGCCCAGCCATCGGCCAGGGCCATTCCGTGAAGGATGTAACCTCCTGACTTTCCTGCCTCTTCCGGCGGGGTAAATTCCTAGAGCAGGTCGCCGTTTTCATCTACGCAATAAGCGGTACCGTATTCCCAGTTGGTAGTAAAATAAATGTAGGCTTGGCTGTCTTGAAGAAAACCGGTTGGAGAGGATTTACCTCCGCCTTCCACATCGAAAGCCCAGAGAATATTTCCATCGGCTTCATTTAAGCAAACTAACTGGCCGTACCCTCCGTAGCGCCCATTGCCCACATAAATTTTGCCTCCAGCCACAACAGGGGTGGAACTGCTGTAAGAGCCGATTTCTTTA
>DMDI01000263.1 GCA_003445555.1 Desulfotomaculum sp.
GCAGCGGTCTGCAAAACCGTTATTCCCCGGTTCGAATCCGGGTGCCGCCTCCAGAAAAACTAGAAAAGGCAAGGCTTCCGGGGGTGGAAGTTCTTGCCTTTTAGTTTTTTAAAGTGATATTTTTGGGTTTTAATCAGGAAGTGTGGGAGTAATAACTTGCGGCTATAATAATCATAGTCAAGGCAAATAACATTTTATAGAAAAAATCACCCATTTTTAGAAAAAAGCTTGACATTATTTACTCTCACCTATATAATAAGACAAAAATCGGTTTAAGCATCCCGGAACACGGTGTGAATCCGTGGCGGTCCCGCCGCTGTAACCGGTGAGGCTCTTTAATAATGGCAAATGGCCCAGTCACTGTCGGGGCATACCCCGGTGGGAAGGCAGTAAAGAGCTTATGACCCGGAAGCCAGAAGACCTGCAAGAACCAAAACAACCCGGAATCTGATGGTAAAAGGTTCCGACTGACGCCTATAGTCTGTCGGGACCTTTTTTTATGGACAATATAAAAACGGGGGATGTTGAATAAATAATACAAGAAAGGAGAATGAACATGAAGGAAAAGAAAGTAAAAAAAGATGTGATCGCTTATCGCAAGAGCTGCAAGGCCAAGGGAACCGGTCTCTCCCACTATATTCTGATGGACAGAAAAGCGAAGTAATGGTTGCCCCTATGAACAACAGCCTTACAGGTGCGGCGGCCCCCTCGCGGGGCCGCTTTGTAAATACGGGGAACGGTCCTGCATTTCAAGCCATTGACATCGGTCATGCCGAATATGTGGCCGTAATCGATCCGGATACGGCCTTCTGGTTTTTAGTAAAGCGCGAAAAACTCACCGACGCCATGCTTGGGGGTGATTTACCCAGGGTCTACGCCAAAAAGACTAAACAATTCGCCGGAGAGATGAATGCCCTGCGGTTTGGGCTTACGCCTTCGGCGGTCTATTTTAACCCTACCGAGCGGTGCAATATGAACTGCCCCTACTGTTATATTCCCGAAAAAATGCGGCGTAACGGTGAACACATGCCCGAAAAGAAACTGCTTTTAGCCCTCGAGAAGCTCAAGCAGTACTTTTACCTGACCCTGCCAAAGGATTCCACGCCTCAGATCGTCTTTCATGGGGCCGAACCCTTGCTCAATCGCCAGGCAATCTTTGCCGGCATTGAGGAATATGGGAAGGACTTTCTATTTGGCATCCAGACCAACGCCACGCTGTTAGACGATGAGGCCGTAGAGTTCCTGACGAGCCGCAATGTGAGCATCGGACTTTCGCTGGATGCTCCAACCGCCCAGGTTGCTGCCCGTACGCGCAAGAACTGGGATGGCCAGGGAACCTTCAAACAGGTAATTGCGGCCATGAAGCGGCTTACCGGCTATAAAGGCTGGAGCATTATCTGTACGGTTACCAGCGCAAACCTGCGGCACCTAACAAAGTTGGTGGATTTCTTTCACGAGAAAGAAGTACCGACATGCCTTATGAACATCATTCGCTGTACCCTTCCGTCATCGCGCAGCCTAAAGCCCGGCGATGCAGAGGCAGCCAGATGCTTCCTGGCCGCCCTGGACAGGACCTACGAACTGTACCAGCAGACCGGCCGCAGATTACCGGTGGGTAACTTTGCCAATATCCTGCTTGCCATTATTGCGCCGGCTGCCCGCCGGCTGATGTGTGATATTTCTCCCTGTGGCGGCGGGCGCTGCTTCTTCGCCTTGTCTCCCAATGGTGATATGTTCCCGTGCAGTGAATTCATCGGACTGGATCGCTTCCGGGCCGGAAATTTGTTTACGGACGAAATTTCCGCCGTGCTCGAAACTGAGCCGTTCCGCTTGGTCACCGGCCGAAAGGTTGAAGATATCGAGCCGTGCCGGCGTTGTGCAATACGGCACTTCTGCGGCTCCCCCTGCCCGGCCGAAGCCTGCGAAATGAACGGGGGTATAAATAAGACCGGAGCATTCTGTGAATTTTATGAAGAGCAAGTGCGATATGCTTTTCGCGTCATAGCCGACGGAAAGGTTGACGCCTACCTGTGGGACGGCTGGGATAAAGGCATGAAGGACACCTTTAGCCTAAGCGGCAGTTAATATTACTCTGGCCTTTTTGACCGGAACTCACTTTTTTGCTGGTGAAGTGTAAGGATCGATATTGCAGATTGAGCTTAGGTCCCCCGTTTTTATATTTTTTATATTGCCCATTATAACTGCAGGTAAGCACCCTGTTTAAAAAAATTGAGCAAGATTTTTGAGGGTTTAAAAAAGGAAAAATAGGAATAATGGAGAAATAACAACTGAGAAATTTAATTATAGGTTTATTGATCCCGTGAATGCGGTAGAAAATATAAAAGACGCCTATGAGGTAATTATAGTTGGCGCAGGGCCTGCGGGCCTTGAATGCGCTAAAAATCTTGGTGGTTCTAATCTAAAGGGGGCCTTAAAAGGTGCAGACACATAAACCAACTTACGAGGAAGCAGTTTCTTTGCTTAAAGAATTTAATCAAAATGAAAGCCTTTTAAAACACGCTTATTCCGTTGAGGCAGTAATGCGTTACGCTGCCCGTAAAGCAGGGGAAGACGAGGAAAAATGGGGTATCATTGGCCTTGTTCATGACCTGGACTACGAGCTTTTTCCGGAAGAACACTGTGCAAAAACAAAAAAAATCCTGGAAGAGCAAGGCTGGCCGCCGGAATATATCCGGGCTGTTGTTTCTCACGGTTGGGAAATGTATAGTGAGGTGGAACCGCAATCTTACCTGGAAAAGGTGCTTTATGCGGTGGATGAGTTGACCGGGTTAGTTAGCGCGGCCGCTCTAATCCGGCCTTCAAAAAGCCTGGCTGATTTAGAAGTAAAATCGGTAATGAAAAAATGGAAGGATAAGTCATTTGCTGCTGGTGTAAACCGCCAGGTAATTGAAAAGGGAGTCTCAATGTTAGGAGTAGAAATAAAAGAGTTAGTGGCCGATGTTATTGCCGGAATGCGAGAGGTGGCGGATAAAATAGGACTGTAAAAATCCTAGGTAGATTACTTTTTTGCTTTTGAAAAAGCGGACATAATATAAAAGTAAAAAGCCTTATTTAAAAAACTTGAGTTAAAGGATAATCTAAATGCATTCAAAGAACAGGGCAAGTCCCGCAAAAGATAAACCAGGGTATGTAACCAAAATAAATAAAGAATTATGTAAACGCTGCGGTATTTGCGTCCAATTTTGTCCTCAGGGGGTTTTTACTCAGGACGAAGAAGGGTATCCGGTGGTTAAAGAGCAAGAAAAATGCACTGGTTGCCTGTCTTGTTTTTACTACTGTCCGGATTTTGCCGTTGAAGTAAAAAAACATGAGGAAGGAAAAGATAAAAAAGATGGCGGGGGAGAAAAATAAAGTCCAGTTTCTTTCCGGTAACGAAGCTTGCGTGTGGGCCGCTATCCACGCCAGAGCCAGGTTTTTTGCCGGCTACCCGATTAGTCCGGCTACCGAAATTGCGGAAATGTGTGCCCATGAACTGCCCAGGTACGGTGGCTTTTACATTCAAATGGAGGATGAAATTGGTAGTATAGCGGCGGTAATTGGCGCCAGCCTTGGAGGGTTAAGAGCCTTTACGGCTACCAGCGGACCTGGTTTGGCGCTTATGCAGGAGAATATTGGTTTTGCCGCCATGGCGGAAGTTCCTTGCGTAATTATTAATGTGCAGCGTTTTGGACCGAGTACAGGGATAGCCACCAAACCGGCCCAGAGTGACGTTATGACCACCCGCTGGGGGACACCGGGGGACCACAGTTTGATTGTTTTGACCCCTTCCGGAGGGCAAGAGTGCTATGATTTAACTTTTGCGGCCTTTAACTTGGCGGAACTTTTCCGTACCCCGGTTATTGTCTTAACCGATGCGGTAATTGCTCACTTAAGGGAAAAAGTAACCGTTAAATCAGATGAGGAATTATTTTTATTTAATGAAGATAAACAGTTTTTACGGATTACGGGTCTGGTTCACGATAGTTTTGGTTATTCAAGCGATGTGCCTGAAGTGGCCGGGGAATTAATTGCCCGTCTGGCTCAAAAAATTGAGGGATACCAGACGTTGTTACCCGGGTCGCGTTTTTACGGCCCTGAAAGCCCTGAAGTATTAATAATCTCCTTTGGTATTTCTGCCCGGGCTGCCCGGCAGGCGGTTTTTTTGGCCGAACAAGAGGATTTAGCGGTAAGTTTACTGGAACTCCAAACCCTGTGGCCTTTTCCTGAAGAAGAGATTAGAAAAATAGGCGTCAAAGCAAAAACGGTGTTAGTGGCCGAATTAAACAGGGGACAAGTCCAACGGGAAGTAATGGCCTGCGGTATTTCACCGGAGAAGGTAAGAGGGATAAACAAAATAGACACCACGGTTATTACCCCCCGTGAAATTTTAAATGAAATTTTAACGGTAATTAAGAATAATTGAGCCCAGATCAAAAATCATAAAAGACGGAGAAAAAAAATATGGTTATTCCTGATTATAAAAAATATCTGGCCGTTGAGCGCTTACCTCATATTTGGTGTGCCGGTTGTGGAAACGGGGTAATTTTAAAGGCTTTGTTGCTAGTTTTGGCGGAGTTAAATTTTAGACCCGGGGAAATTCTTTTGGCGACCGGTATTGGTTGCATCAGCCGGGCAGGTGATTACGTGAGTTTTCAGCGCTTTCAAGGTACACACGGCCGCACCCTGGCTTTTGTTACCGGCCTTAAAGTAGCCCGGCCTGAACTTAAGGTGATTTGTTTAATTGGTGATGGTGATTGCGCCGCTATTGGTATGGGTCATTTAATCCATGCGGCCAGGCGCAATCTCGATGTTGCTGTGCTGGTGGCCAATAACTTAAATTACGGGATGACCGGGGGACAATTTTCGCCACTTACCCCAAATAAGAGCTTAACCAGTACCTCGCGGGCGGGAAAAAACGAAGCCTCGTTAGATATTTGCCGCCTGGCGGAGGTGGCCGGTGCAAATTACGTTGCCCGGACTTCAGTTTTTTACCACGGGGAATTACGGAAATACATCCGGGAGGCTATTTCAAAAACAGGTTTTTCTTTGGTTGAAATATTAACCTCTTGTCCTACCTATTACGGACGTTATAATAAAATTGGCGGTCCGGGCGAAATGTTAACCTGGTTTCGGGATAAGACCGTTCCTTTAAAAAAATACCTGCAAATGGACAAACAAGAGCAAAAGGATTTTTTTTGGCGGGGTAAATTGGTGGGGCGAGATGCCCCTAATTCTTATACCTATGGCAAAAAAAATGAAGAGCCGGATGGTTAATGAAGGTGAATAATACGCCTATAAATCAGCAAATAGTTTTAAGCGGGGCCGGAGGGCAGGGACTGGGCACAGGCGGTAAAATTTTAGCCGAAGCGGCAATTTTTCAGGGATTAAACGCCGCCCAGAGTCAGACGTATGGTGCGCAGGCCCGGGGAGGGGCAAGTTACACGGAAGTGATTATCAGTTCCGGGGGAATTTTTTATCCTTTGGCGGAAAGGGCAGATTTGCTCTTAACCTTAACTCAGCCGGCTTATCATAAATATAAACCTCTTTTAGCCCGACAGGGAATTGTTATTTATGATCTGAATTACGTTCAACCAGAACCGGATAGCAAAACCTATGGCTTTAATATGCTTAAGTATATGCGGGAAAGAAAAAATGAAAAAAGCGTAACCATCTTTGCCCTGGGGGTTATGGCCACCCATTGGCTGCCGGTAAAAAAAGAATTTATATTAGCGGCGATTGAAAGCAACTTTGCCGAAAATGTAGCCGCAATCAACAAGCAATACTTTTTAGCCGGCTTTGATATAGCCAGAGAATTTTTTGTATTCTAGTGTTTTCAAGTAGGTATTCTAGGCGGGCTGACCCCCTAAAAATGGACAATTAGTCTTTG
>DMDI01000278.1 GCA_003445555.1 Desulfotomaculum sp.
ACACTAAACGGGCTTTTTTAGCCAACTCCCGGGTAAGTGCTCCGAGCCCCGGTCCTATTTCTACCACCACATCCCCCGGGTCTAACCGGACACCGGCGACAATTTTTTGGACGATATTCGCGTCACTTAAAAAATTTTGCCCTAAGCTTTTCCGGCAGTAAATCTGGTATTTTTTTAAGATTGCGCGCACCTGACTTGGGGAAACCGGGTTAATCACTTTCTCCTTTCCCTGGTCCTAAAAAATCTACTCTCAACGCAAAACCTTAACTTTTACTGAACGTATTCCCCATTGCCTGGCCTGCGTTCCTGTTTCAAAAAATACATCCACTCTATTACCTTTTATAGCCGGTCCTATATCCTGAGCTACCGCATAACCGTACCCCTCAATATAAAGACGTGTTCCCAGCGGGATTACCCGCGGGTCAACCGCAACAGTGCCGTAACGGGGGGGCACCCCCGAAGCTGTATTATTTCCCGTATGAGTATATGCGGTAGCCAGCATAGTCATTTCTTGAGCCGAATTTACCCCTTGGCCGCTTCGGGAGACGGTTACCTGTTTTTTTGTTCCTACCTGCAAGACTCTATCTTTTGGGGCAAGAACAATCGTACGTGCCAGTATGCAGCGCTCCACTTCCCGTCCGTCATGGTAAGTAATTTGCCACTTTTGTTTTTCTAAGCCGCTTCTACCGGCCCGGCTTACCT
The DNA here is from genome assembly GCA_003445555.1 of Desulfotomaculum sp. GTDB lineage: Bacteria > Bacillota > Desulfotomaculia > Desulfotomaculales > Nap2-2B > SCADC1-2-3. Next base: position 703 of record DMDI01000278.1, read on the forward strand.
GGGTAAAGCCGCGCGGCAAATTAGGGTTAGTTTCGCGTTGCGTATTAAAAGCCAACTCAATTTCCTTAACCGCTTCTTTTTTAACCACCCGGGTCACTTTAATTTGAGCACCTGCCCTCACAACGCCGGTTAACGGGGGTCTGACCAGGTCATTTTTCCCTAAAGAAACACCCTGACTTTCAAGCACTTCAGCTACCATACCCGGATAAACCCAGTATTTTTGGGTCCGGCCATTTACCGTAACGGTCACCGGTACAGCCTGCCTGATTACAATTTTAAGGCCATCATTTAAAAAAGTAAAGGTGGCCGGAGTAACTTTATCCTGGGGCTTTAAAGGTATATTTTTCTCTTGCAGAACTTCTCCCACGGTCTTTTTAAAGGTTTGAACCTTTATTTTTTTATCCTCAACACAAACAGTAACTTTTTTTTGGGCTCTGGAGTAACCGGCCAAAACTAAAAAAATTAAGCCTATCAAACAAAGAGCAACAATTATATTTTTTTGCCCCCGCCTCCTTAAAAGTACACCGGTAAAGTTTTGTTTTTTTCCTTTATGGTCAACCGGGACGGTTGACCTGCTATACCAATCCAACCATAACTCCCCCTCGCTTGTTTAGCTTAGCGATTAGACTATCCCGGGTAGGGGCGTTAAATTTAACGCACCCCCGGCCGCTAACCGTTAATAACTTAACCTTATATACTTTCTACGTCATAGACAAAATCTCCTGCCGTAAATAGTAAAATATCAGGTCGAATTTATAAATGAAGTTGTTGCCATATTAAATAAAATTTAAAGTTGTTTGCTTAGTTTTAATATTATATGCTTAAGAACAGCTATTTAGCTTCTAATTTTTGGTTATCCATTCTTTAAGGGCTAATTTTAAATAAGTTTTTAGCGTTAGCCGTAGTTATGGCCGCAACTTTTGTGAAGGGGATATTCTTCAGGAGGGCAATTTTTTCACCTACAAAACGGACGTGGGCAGGCTCATTGCGCTGGCCGCGCTTACTTTGAGGAGCCAAATAAGGAGCATCAGTTTCGATTAATATTTTTTCCAAGGGTACCTGGACTACTACTTCGTGGACCTGGTTTGCCTTAGAAAAAGTTATGGGTCCGGCAAAAGAAATATAAAAACCCATGCTTATACAGGCTAAAGCCATTTCCCGGTCACCGGAGAAACAATGAATTACTCCTCCTGCCTGGGGGAGCTTATCCTTGCTTAATATTTCCATTACCTCCTGGTGAGCTTCCCGGTCATGAATAATTACCGGCAAATCCAGTTCCCGGGCTAACGCCAGTTGTTCCCGAAATATTCGTCGCTGGGTAAGACGCGGACTTAATTTGCGGTAGTAATCCAGGCCAATTTCACCAACGGCTATCACTCTGGTATGCCGGCAAAATTCTTTTAATTTACCCAAGTAATCTTCCGGAACACGGGCCGCGTCATGCGGGTGAATTCCTACGGCCGTGTAAATAAAGTCATATTCCCGGGCCAGGTTCACCGCTTCAAAGGAAGATTCTAAGTCATAACCTACATTGATAATTACCTCTACCCCGTTTTCTTTGGCGCGGTCTAGCACGGCTCCTAAATCCTTGGCGAACCGCCGGTCAATCAAATGAGCATGAGAATCTATAAGCACCGGTTATTTCACCTCCTCGATACGGGGAAAGATAGCGGCCCCCCGGCGTACCTGCAATTCCGCCGGAAGCTGTCCCCAGGTTAACGCCGCCCAGGAATGTAGTTCCGGCCGCTCCTTAATCCCTAATTGTTCCCAAATACGTTCCGGTGTTTCGGGTAGAAAAGGTGAAATTAACACCCCAATAAAACGGATAGTTTCGGTCAAATTATAAAGAACCGTGTTCAGCCGCCCGGTCTTGGCCGGGTCTTTTTTTAAGGCCCACGGTGCGGTTTCGTCAACGTATTTATTGGCCCGGCTAATTAAGCGCCATATAGCGGACAGGGCGTTGGCAATCTCCCGCTTTTCCATTAACCCTTCTACTAAAAGAGGGGTTTTCTCAGCCAGTGCAATTAACTCTTGGTCTATTTTTTCCCCGTTTTCCGGCGGCAGGGGGCGCTTTAAAACATTCAGGCTATATTTTTCCACCATTCCTAAAACCCGGCTGACCAAATTACCTAAATCGTTAGCCAAATCTTTGTTAATCCGGTTCACCAGTGCTTCCTCGGAGTAATAAATGTCAGACCCAAAAGGCAACTCACTTAACAAATAATAACGTACGGCATCAACCCCATATTTATCAATTAAAAATAAGGGGTCAATTATGTTGCCTTTAGATTTGCTCATCTTGCCACTTTCTAAAAGCAGCCAATTGTGTCCCACTATTTGCCTGGGTAACGGTAATCCTGCCGCCATTAAAATAGCCGGCCAAATCACGGCGTGAAAACGGACAATATCCTTACCTACCAGATGGACATCGGCAGGCCAAAATTTCCGGAACAAGCCAGCATTCTCTCCTCCGTAACCAAGAGCGGAAAGGTAGTTAACTAAGGCGTCTACCCAGACATAGATAACGTGTTTCGGGTCAAAAGGAACTGTTATGCCCCAGCTAAAAGTGGTCCGGGATACGCATAAATCCTCCAGGCCGCTTTTAATAAAATTAACCATTTCGTTGCGCCGCGCGGGGGGTAAAATAAATTCGGGGTGGGTTTCAAAATGCTTTAGTAATGCCCCGGCATATTTGGACATCCGGAAAAAATAACTTTCTTCTTGAAGCAACTCTACCGGACGTTCACAATCAGGGCACTTACCCTCTTTTAACCGCCCCTCAGTCCAAAAGGTTTCGCAAGGCGAGCAATACCACCCTTGATACTTAGCTTTAAAAATGTCTCCTTGCTCATATAACCTTTGGAAAAGGGTCCGCGCTACTTTTTTATGCCTTTCCTCAGACGTACGGATAAAGTCATTGTTACTTATAGCCAACCTGGCCCATAAGCGTTGAAAACCTTGGACAATATTATCCACATAAGCTTGAGGCTTTTGCCCCTTGGCTGTAGCAGCCCTTTCTATCTTTTGGCCGTGTTCATCAGCACCCGTTAAAAACCAAACTTCATATCCGGTTAATCTTTTAAAACGGGCTATGGCGTCAGCGGCAACGGTAGTGTACGCATGACCAATATGCAAATGGTCACTGGGATAATAAATTGGGGTGGTAATGTAGAAAGTTTTATCAGTCGACAAATTTTTTCCCTACCTTGCTTGTTATTATCTTTTTTAGATTTTGGCCGCTAATTGCTTCCCGGCTAATCCCGGCTTACTTTAATTTTAGTTAATCTTTAATAAATTTTCAAGTTTTTCCGTTAAAATATTTCGGCTGAATAAATTTTAAAGCATAAAAAACGTAAAAAAAAAATATAAAATTTTTTTAAAAAATGTATTGACTATTACTAACATGGTTGGTATTATCTACTTGTACATTGTCGAGTTATGTTAAAAAAAGGGGGAGGGAAAAAAATGAAATCGACAGGTATTGTCAGAAAAGTGGACGAGCTTGGGCGGATTGTAATTCCAATCGAGTTACGGCGTACTCTGGGCATAGACGAAAAAGACGCCCTGGAGATTTACGTCGATAGCGAGAAAATAGTGCTTAAAAAATACGAACCGGCCTGCGTTTTTTGCGGCAACGCTACCAACGTCCAACATTACCGGGGAAAGCTAGTTTGTCGGGATTGTGCGGTTAATATGTTTGAAAGTGCCAAGGCAATGTAACAAAACATTTTAATCGTCAAAAAGTAACAAGTTCTTAACCAAAGCTAGATTTATAATTCACTAAAAGTCAGAAATCAAAGGAAAAAATAACTTTGATTTCTGACTTTTACTTTTCTACGTTTTTAGCCTGGACTACCAAAGCGTAAACTTCGCGTTTGGACAAGTTATACTGCCGGGCTACCTGACGAACGGCTTCCCGTTTAGCCAGACCTTTATTTACTAACTGTTTTACCTGTCCCAAAATATTTTTTTCTACCGCCGGCTCACTTATTTTTACCGGACCAAAGACAGAACTACCGGGTTCTGTACTTCCGGCTACCACCAGTGT
>DMDI01000009.1:0-12224 GCA_003445555.1 Desulfotomaculum sp.
GGTCAATTCTATTTTACGATCTAGGGACGCCTATCAAGATGAGAAAGAGGGAATAGCCGCGGCATTTGCCGATGAACTTGAGCGCAAGTATCCTGGCTTTAAATCTGCCATTGAAATGACCGATGTTGCTACCCCGATGACCTATGTCCGCTATACCGGAAACCGGAAGGGCACGTTTATGACTTGGGTCATCTCGCCGGACAAGGCAAAACGGTTCCGGACGATCCCAAAGACAGTCCCGGGACTGGATAACTTCTGGCTCTCCGGTATGTGGGTGCAACCGCCTGGGGGAGTACCAACCGGAGCAATGACTTCACGGCAGATAATCCAGATGATATGCCGGAAAGATAAGAAACGCTTTCGGACGTCAATCCCACCAACCGCCCCTCTTCTATTGCTTGTTGGAGGTGGTAGCCCAGAAATCCTGCCGTTCGTAAATCAGCGGTTCATGAGCGGCTTTTCCCCCGTTATTCACGATGGCGATACTGCTTTTTTTGCCAAAAGGCGGATTGGTCATCACCAGGTCAAAACGCTCGCCCGGGTCGGAAATTAAAGCATCCCCCGCCTCAATGGGGCTCTCATTTCCCCCAATCCCGTGCAGGTAAAGATTCATGACGCAAAGTCTGACCACATTATCGACAATATCTTTCCCTTTAAAAGTATTAAATTTGAGGAATTTTTTCTGCTCGACATCCAGCGGATAGTTTTTGGCTATATAATCATGGGCGGCTAAAAGAAAACCCCCGGTGCCGCAGGCCGGGTCGTAAATGGTCATTCCCGGCTGGGGCTGGATAACCTCTACCATGGCTTTAATTAAGGGTCGGGGCGTAAAATACTGCCCGGCCCCGCTTTTTACATCCTCGGCATTTTTCTGTAAAAGTCCCTCGTAGATTTCCCCTTTAACGTCAATGTCCATGCCCATCCAGGTTTCCGCGTTAATAAGTTCAATCAGACGTTTGAGCTTGGCCGGGTCTTGAATTTTATTTTGTGATTTCCTGAAAATAACCCCTAACATACCCGGCTCGACGCCTAGGGCTTCCCTGGTGCGGCGGGGATGGGTTTCCAGTTTGTCGCCGTCTTGGGAAACCAGGCTTGGCCAGGCAAAGTCTTTGGGTGTGGTAGACGGCTTATTAAAGGGCGGTTTTGTCTGCTCATCGGCCATTTTTAAAAATAAAAGATAGGTCAGTTGTTCAACGTAATCGCCGTAGCTTACCCCGTCATCCCGCAGAACATGGCAGTAATTCCAGAGACGCTGCACAATGGCGGCCGATTCATTGGGCATAGATTACTTCTCCCTCTGTAGCGTATTCAGCAATAAGTGAAGTCCCCCGGTCAAATTCTTCAGGGGTCAAGGTAATAATATCAAGAGGGAGCATAAACTTCTTGATGGTCATGATCTCAGGCTCTTTTGTAAGTTCTGCCCGCTCAAAAATGTCTTTACCTTCAAAATCTCTTGAAATGACAGCAATGTCTATATCACTTTCTTCTGTTGCCTTTTCTTTTGAATATGAACCAAAAAGGATAATCTTTGTTATGCTTAACCCTTTTTCTCTTAAGCAATGTTCTAAAAAGTTAATTGCTTCTATTGCTGTGTTTTTAACCATTGGAGAACCTCCCTGCTTTTTTCAACTATCATTTTAGTTTTTTCTTTATGGTATTCTTTTTGCATTCTTTGTAAATCATCAGGATAGCGAGTCGGAATGCTTACTCTATATCGTAATCAGCTTGTTTAAACCATTCTTGCAAGTTTTTCCCCATTAAGCATTACCTCTTTCAAGTTTGTTCTTTTCTCCTTTTTAATCCGCTCTAACAATTTTTCGGCCGGCTCGTCGTCAGGGTCCTGGGGAACCAGTTTTCCTTCAAAGGCTCTTTTTAAAATACTCATGCGCAACCTTTCCGCCTGCTTGAGACTTGAGCCCACAATTTTTTCAACCTCGTCAGCAATAGAAAAACGGCGCCAGTTCAAAATCTTCCGTGGCCATGTCCAGGCTGGTGGCGATGTGGTCTTTGATCATGGTTAGCCATTCCACCTGTTCTGGGGTAAACCGGCGGCCCGCCCTTTCTTGCTCCACCAGCCACCGGTTAAATCTTTCGTTTACGGTTTCGGCAAACGGCTCAAGGATACTGCTTTCCCCTACGGCAAAGCGAATCAGGGAAATAATATCGGTGAGCATTTTTTGGGGGCCGGCTCCTCTTACCTTTGACTTTTCTAATTTTTCATAAGCCTGCCAGAGAAGCTCCGGGGTAAGGTGATAGGGCGGTTTTTTAATGGCTTCGGCGAGTTGCCTGATTTTTGCGTAGGTTAAGAATTGCGAAAACTGGCAATCAAGTCTTCCGGCTTTTCACCTGTGGTTTTGTAGGTTATTTTTTTGCAGAATTCGTTTCCCCGGCCGAATTCTTCCCGGATAATATGGACAATATCTTCGGCGTGGGAATCATCTTTAGCAAAAATAAGGGTTTTGGGAACCTCTTTGCGGCCTGGAAATATTTCTGTAAAAAGTTTTTCTTTAAAAGTCTTAATAACGGTCCTGATCTGGTCAGGAGCAACAATATTCCGGTCTAATTGTTGGGGGGAGTAAGCCAGTTCTTCATCCAACTGTTCCCACCTGGTTTTTCTGGTTAGCTTGTCCCGCTTATCAATATAAAAGATGGCTTCAACTTTACCGCCCTTGGTGGTTATTTCGGTCTGGAGGCGGTAAACCTCATAGCCCACATTTACTCCGTCCGCCACGGCTCTTTCGTGGCTGTATTCCATAACCAGGTTCTGGTTAAAAAAACCGAGGGTTTGCTTCGAGGGGGTGGCGGTCAGGCCGATGATAAAGGCGTCAAAATACTCCAGCACCTGTCGCCAAAGGTGATAAATAGAGCGGTGACACTCGTCGGTAATAATAAAATCAAAGGTTTCGACAGGAATTTGCGGGTTGTAGGAAACCTCCATTTGCCTTTCCTCTTGTAAGGGCGTTAAATTTAATATCCCTTCGTATAAATATTGTTCCTCCCTCTCCGCTTCAAATCCGATTGCTCGGCCACTCCGCTTAAGGTTGTACCCTCGGGTTTTGCCTCGATAATCCCGGCCGCTTTTCGATTGATAAAAAGCAGATAATCAGCCAGGCCGGATTTTAAAGGAAATTCTCGTACCGCCACTCCAGGAGCGGCCCCCAAATTTAACTGCCGCAAGTCCTGTACCTGCCAACCGGCCGCGATTAATAGCTGGTCTATTTTTTGCCGGGCTTTTTCTTCGGGTCCCATCATCAATTATTCTTTTCTGTTTTTTTGCTTTTCTTGAAAGCTTAGCTTTTTTTATAAAGTATTATAGCTTAGAGAATTAATCTTGGCAAATCATTTAAAGATAAAATAAACTTCTTGTAAAAACTTAACAATTGCTATATAATAAAAACATGCTCTCTATGTCAAATGTTAACCTTGATAAAATTTTAGACAAAAACAGCCAAGATATATGTTTGGCTCTAAACGGCAGCAGTTTAATGAAAACCTTTTACCTTGCAGGGGGCACTGGTTTGGCTCTGCAGATAGGGCACCGCCGCTCTCTCGACTTAGATTTCTTTCAAAAAGAAGAAAAAGAAAGTATCCCTTTTCCAAAGATTGCTAACGAGATTAAGCAGCTATTTGGTGAAAAACTGGCAAAGCTCGAATTAAAGCAAATAGACCAGGCAACTTGGAATATTAAAGGTACAAAAGTTACTTTTCTGGCTTACCCCTTTTCGCTTGTTGAACCTCTTATTGCCGGGGATTTAATATCTCCAAAGTTAAGGGGAATCTTTTTGGCCAGCCCAAATGAAATTGCGTTAATGAAAGCTTATGCAATAGGACGAAGGACAACTTTTAGGGATTATATAGACATTTACTACCTTCTTAAAGAAAAGATGATAACATTAGAAGATATTATCTGTAAAGCTTCCGGTAAATTTATCGCAGGCGGAGAAACGGTTTTTTCTGCCCGGTTATTTTTAGAACAGCTTGTTTACACAAAGGATCTGGAAGATAAAGAAATAGCAATTAACCTAGTCACCAAAAAGCAAATAAGCCATGAGGAAATAGAAGAATTTTTAAAATTCCAGGTACGCCGGTTCTTAAACGAAAAATTAATTTAATTTTATAAAGGTTATAAAAGTCTTTTTCCTGCTTTGTAAATTCTAGGTATGCTCTAATGGAATTATATCATTAGATTTTATTAGGAAGTGTTTTTAAAATGAAGCTACCTTTTTCATTTGCTCCTCTTTTTTATAACTATATTTTTGAAACTATCGATTCGGAAAAACATTACAAGTTTATTATCAAAACTGTTCTTGCCCGTGGAGTGTGGGAACAAATATTGTGGTTGTTTGAAAATTATGGAGCTAAAAAAGTGCAAGAAATTTTTTTGGTAGATTACTACACCTTACAAGAACTTCCCGAGAGCACGCGCAAACTATGGGAACTGGTTTTTGTAGAGGATCCTCTGCAACAAGAATATGATCCTGTCGCAAAGTGGCGATGCCGTCGTCTGGTGGAACAGGACTTAAGGTAGTGAACAACATTTCGGTCGTCAGTCATCGGACATCGGTCGTCAGGAGTTTTTTAGGTTTTATTTTTCTCCTGACGTCTGACCTCTGACGTCTAAAGTCTTAAATGGTGGGCAGTGGCGGATTTGAACCGCCGACCCCATGCTTGTAAGGCACAAGGCACGTTAAGCCGTTAAGGAAACTGAAGGTAAAAAGTAATAATATCAAGGCTTTGAGGAAATGGAAATATAAGTAAAAAACCAATAAAGCAAGGTAACTTCCATTCCATTGCTGTAAGATTACTGTTAAATTTTATGCCTACTAACCCATGTTCAGCAAGGGCTAGTGGGTATCATTACAGTAGAATACTTCCGGCCTTAACGCATTGCCGGGGGTATTTCGGATAGTCACAATAATTTTTTAAGTTCATCCGGTGTAAGCCTGGCAGTCTTGAGAATTTCATTAAGTGTGCCTGCCGGGATATTTTTTCCGCTATGAACGGCAACTGCAGCGTATCTTGTCGCATCGTCGGGGTAGCTTAAAAACCTATGACTGCCACTTTTTCTAACAACGACAAAACCAGCCCTTTTTAAGGCGGCAACCACTTCTTTGCCCGTTACGTGTGGGAGTCGGGGAGACATCAGGCGGGAACCACTACCTCAGCAATGCTCACATCAGCATCACTTTCAGGTATTGGCTGCCCGGTGGCAACAAGCCCTTCCAGCGTAACTTTAATAGCATCCTCAGCCATGAGAAGTGCTTCCTCTTTAGTATCACCAAAGGTAGAACAACCAGGAATGGCGGGCACGGAGGCAACATAAACCTTATCCTCTTTATCCCACGTCAGAACAACCTTAAATCTGCGCTGCACCTGAAGGCCTCCTCTCTATCGGGCACATATATCATCCCCATTGTCGTAAGATTGTCGTAAATCTCTGTTTTGTCGTAAGTGGCTGAACCCGCAAGCTTTTGCTATTCTTGGTGGGCAGTGGCGGATTTGAACCGCCGACCCCATGCTTGTAAGGCATGTGCTCTCCCGCTGAGCTAACCGCCCTTTTTCGGTCGTCAGTCATCGGACATCGGTCGTCAGGAGTTTTTTTAGGTTTTATTTTTCTCCTGACGTCTGATCTCTGACGTCTGAAGTCTTAAATGGTGGGCCCACCAGGATTCGAACCTGGAACCAACGGATTATGAGTCCGCTGCTCTACCGTTGAGCTATGGGCCCAAAGATTGGCTCCCCGAGTAGGATTCGAACCTACAACCTACCGGTTAACAGCCGGTTGCTCTACCGTTGAGCTATCGAGGAAAAAGGTGGCTGACAATTGGAACCGCTTATTTCTAACTTTTAATAGCCAACAACTGTATTATTATCCGTTTAAACGGTTACCTAAATTATATAGTATAAGCCAGTTTTAGTCAAGAAATTCTTTTTATAATCTTTTTTATCCTTACTGCCTGCCGGCAGGCAGGTGTTTACTCAAGATAATCCTTCAATTTTTTACTGCGGCTGGGGTGTCTTAATTTGCGTAGAGTTTTGGCTTCAATCTGCCGGATTCGCTCCCGGGTGACGCCAAATTTTTGGCCTACTTCTTCTAAGGTACGGGCCCGCCCGTCATCCAAACCAAAACGCAGGCGCAAGACCCTTTTTTCCCGTTCGGTAAGGGTATTTAAGACATCGTCCAGTTGCTCCCGCAAAAGAGCAAAAGTTGCCTCTTCGGGGGGTGCTTGGGCTTCATGGTCTTCGACAAAATCCCCCAGGTAAGAATCTTCTTCTTCCCCAATTGGTGTTTCTAAAGATATAGGCTCTTGGGCAATCTTCATGATCTCCCTGACCTTCTCTTCCGGTAATTTCATTTCTTTTCCAATTTCCTCTGGAGTTGGTTCACGGCCCAACTGCTGCAGCAATTGGCGTGATACCCGTACCAGTCTGTTTATTGTTTCCACCATGTGGACCGGAATACGAATTGTTCTGGCCTGATCAGCAATAGCCCTGGTAATCGCCTGGCGAATCCACCAGGTAGCGTATGTGCTAAATTTGTATCCTTTACGGTAGTCAAACTTTTCTACGGCCTTAATTAAACCCAGGTTGCCTTCTTGAATCAAATCCAGGAAAAGCATCCCGCGGCCGACATATTTTTTGGCAATACTTACCACTAAGCGCAGGTTTGCTTCTACTAAACAACGTTTTGCTTCTTCATCACCCTTTTCCATTTTTTTAGCTAGCTCTACTTCCTCTTGCGGGGTTAATAAAGATACCCGGCCTATTTCTTTAAGGTACATTCGTACCGGATCATCTATGTTTACCCCTTCCGGCAGAATTACCGCATGATTTTCCTCTGTTTTTTCAGATGAAATTTCTTCTCCGGGGGAGGATTTTTCAATTACCAATTCAGGTGACTCTGGAATTACTTCTATTCTCATGTCCGCCAGTTGTTCATAAATATCATCAATCTGCTCTGGCGTAAGGTCAACATCCTGTAGACTATCCATAATCTCGTTATAGGTAAGTGTGCCTTGCTTTTTTCCTTTTTCAAATAAAGCTTCAATACTATTAATACTATTGCTGTTTATACCGTTGATTTTAGGTTCGTTCTTCATCCTACTTTCCTCCCCTTGTTAGGGACTTCAATTTTTTATCGGGTTTACCATCCTTAAAAATTTGTTTCAAGGCGGCCAGCATAAGAGCTACTTTTTCTTTGTCCCCGGTTTTTTCTGCCTCAGCCAGTTCTTGTAGAAGATGTGTTTGTTGTTCCTGAAGGTTAATTTCTTTAATAGCCTTAATCAGAGCAGTTATTCTTAATTCCGGTTTATCTATAGCTATTCTTTCCATCAACAAACGGTTTAAAACCCTCTGGGCTTCTTCGTCTAACTGATACAACCAACTTACCGGGTTGGGGTGAGTGCCTTTTATATACGTTTGCTTTAAACAGCGGTATATTTTTTCAAAATTCGTTTCCTTAAAAGTGTATTCATTCAATTCTTCCTGGACTATAGCTAAAAACGATGGTTCAACTAGCAATAACTGAAGAAGCTCAAATTCCGCTCTAGTTTGGCGATTTACAGGTAATATTAAGTTTATATGGGGATTTATGTTTCTATTATAACTATTATTAACATTTTTATCCGAATCTGGTCTTATTTTTCGTGGTTGGGTTTTAAATTGTTTTATTTCGCTTTTAATTACCTCCTGACTTAAATTTAGGTACGTAGCTACTTTTCTTATGCCCTCTTCCAGTTCCACCGCATCCTTATAACTGGCCAAATTGGGCAATACCTGCTGTAGAATAACCTTGGTGGTGTCTTTTTTTTGCTTGGCCTTAATTAACTTATACTCTAGTAAAGGCAGGGCGCCCGCAACCAGTTCCTTGAAGGCATTTATTCCCCGAGACCGGATGTATTCGTCAGGGTCTTTGCCTTCAGGAATGGTAGCCACCCGCACCAGGCAGCCGGAAGCATGTAAAATATCCACCCCTCTTAAAGCGGCGACTTCACCGGCCAGGTCAGCGTCATAAGCGATTACTGCTTCCCTGGTGTAGCGGGTTAATAAGCGAGCCTGTTCCCCGGTTAAGCTGGTACCTAAAGTAGCTACCGTATTAACTAAACCAAATTGATGGGCGGTAATTGCATCCAAATATCCTTCTACAATAAGGGCAAACCCCTGTTCCTTAATGGATGACCGGGCAAGGTTTAAACCATATAAAATATTTCTTTTGTTAAAAATAATACTTTCTGGCGTATTCAGGTATTTGGGCCGGCTGTCATCCAGCACCCGTCCCCCAAAGCCAACTACCCGCCCTAGAAAGTCATGGATTGGAAAAATAAGACGGTTGCGAAAACGGTCATAAACCTTGCCCTGTTCACTGCTGATGACTAGTCCCGCGTTTATAACTTCCCCAGTTAAACAATTTTGTTGTTTCAAATAGTCTAAAAGATTAGCCCAACCGGCTGGAGCGTAACCTAATTGAAAATTTCTCAGGGCAGCCGCAGATAAACCTCTTTTTGCCAGATAATCCCTGGTTGGCTGGGCTTCCGGTCGTTCGGTAAGGAAATAATGATAAAAATTTTTCGCCAGCTCAATAATATTCCAGAGCCGTTCTTTTTTTCGGGTTTGCTCTTCATTCCCCGGGTAAGCCGGAACCGGAATTCTAACCCCTGCCTGGGTCGCCAGGTTTTGCACTGCTTCCGGAAAAGTAAGATTTTCGGCCAACATCAAAAACTTATATATATCTCCCCCGGTACCACACCCAAAACAGTAAAAGACTTGCTTTTCCTGGCTTACCGTAAAAGAAGGCTTTTTTTCCTGGTGAAAAGGACATAAGCCTGTATAATTATGACCCTTTTTCTCCAGGGAAACATACTTGCCAATTAAATTGACAATATCTGTTTGCTGTCTGATTGTCTCCAGTATTTCTGTTGAAATTTTGCCTTCCATCCGTATCACCGGCCAATATACGACCTTCCGCTTTCAGCGTTATTGCGATTCTGACGGCTATTTGCTGACAGCATTTCGCATTATTTTTAATTACCTTTATTAAATATTCGTTACCAAACTTTTTTTTCCTGCTGTCTTTTAGGAATTTCTTTTATTCTGGAATAAAAAATCCCTGGTTTTAAGATTTATGTGACCAGGGAGGAAGTTGTAACTTATGACGCCGTTTTGTACGTTTTTTAGCTTTTGAATTCGCCTCTCGTTTTTGCCCGCAGCTCCTTTGTTGCGTCAGCTACCTCCACCATTCTTTTGGCTAAAAACAAAACTCTTTTTAATTCTTCGGCTTCGGCCTCAAGAGGAGCCTGGGCACACACCCCCTGGTGTCCCGCATCCCCGTTTACGTAACCATCGCCAACAATGATCATTCCCTGGCATAGCATCATGTCGTGCAGCGCCCGCAGCGTGGTTTCCTGACCTCCAAAACGGGCGTTCCCTATTGATAGGGCGCCGCCCACTACGTTTAGCAAAGCTTTATCGTAGCGTAGGCGCCGGGTTTTATCCCAGAAAGCTTTTAACGGCGCAGAAACAGTGCTAAAATAAACAGGACTGCCTACCATTATACCATCGGCCTTACGCATTAAATTAAGAAATTCCTCTAATTGGGTTCCTTCGTAACATTTTCCCGAACAAGGACTGGTGCACGCTACGCAATAAGGCACTTTTAATCTTGCCATAACATCTGAAACTTGCAAAAAAACGTACTTTACAACCGCAGATTCAATTGCCTCCCGGGCTGTCTGTAATAAGCGGGCGGTAAAACCATCAGAACGCGGACTTCCGTTAATGGCCAGGATTAACATAGTTCACCTCGCCGATATGCTCATACTTTTTAATTCCAATATTACTATAATATATTATAATTTAAAAATTGCCACCAATCAAGGGGGCAACCCAAAACTTTGTGATTGTTCTGTGATAAGGTCACCCTAAAATATTTCTGAGAAAGAAAATGTCACCTAACAATCCAATATTTAACAATTTCCTTTGCAAAAGGGCTCCCCTATCCCTTGGGTCGTCTGTTGGCTTTTAAAAGCGGCTCTTCCATCCCCCACTGATCAAACTGTTATACATATCCACTTTATAAAGCTTTTCCAACACATAAACAATCTCCGCTATAACTTCATGCGGAACTGTCCCCTTACACATACACATACAACACAAAAGTACAACACAAAAGTACAACACAAAAGATCTGTCCCCTTGTGTCCCACATCAAAGAACTGTCCCCTTGTGTCCTTGTGTCCCACCGAGAAGATAGCAAATTTGAACGCCGAGTGGTAAAATAAAATGTGGGTAAAATTTTTGCTGCCAGACTGCCGGCAAGAAAAGAATGGGTTAAGTCCTTTAGGAAAGGAAAGATGGTCAAAGATATTATTCAGGATATGAAAAGGGAAGACTATGTGTGAGCTATTCATAAGATTATATTCATAGATTAAAGAGAAGGAGGTATCAGACCTTGAGCGTACCTAAAGACGAACTGCACCGATTGGTAGATGCTCTGCCGGAAAAAGAAGCTCCTGCAGCTAAGAGGTTTTTGGAATTTGTACTGAGCAAGGCCGAAGCTGAAGATGAGACCTGGCTGGAAGCTGATTTAGGTGAACTACCTTCGTATGAGTGGGGAACAGAGGGGCTACCAAAGGGGAAATCTGTACGATATAGACCTGGCGTGGGTATGATAGTTGAAGGAGGCAAGCGGTAGTGGCTGGTGAAGCAATAACGCCAGGGGATATCCTCCTGATAGCACTCCCTTCACATGACCCAAGCGGACATGAGCAGGAAGGAGTCAGGCCTGCTATTGCGGTAGGTGTACCCCAAGGCCATGTGCGTTATCCCGTGGTAATTGTCGTGCCCCTGACAACTTATTTCTAAATCCTGCTAAAATTTATAAAAAAGTTTATCTTAAATTACCAAACCTTAATCACTACGCAGTAAAAAGAAAAACTCAGGAGAAGCTACCCGGTAAGGAAATTCAGTGGCTTCCTTTTTAGCTTCTTCACTCATTGTACCCACCAGCCTTTCGCTCCCACTTTCGCGCTCATTTTACCACGCCTTACGGCTGTTCGGCAAGACAAACGGCCGAATAAAATCTTATTCTATTTAAATTGAAAAAGTAAGGGATTTACTTTATACTTCTAAAGAAAAGTTTATTTTAAACCACAATATCTTTTTTAAAGGCAGGTATTTTTAAAATAATCTTTAACCACTCAAAGGAGGTAGCCCAATAAATGAAAAGTAAATTATTTTTCGTATTTTTACTGAGCCTGGCGTTAATTGTTTTGCCTAGGACAACTCTGGCAAATACTGTTTATAGTCAGGGCCAGATAAAAGTTCACTTTATTTCTGTAGGCCATGGAGATAGTATTTACGTTTCCCTTCCCGAAAATAACGATATCCTGATTGATGGGGGCAATAAATCTTTTGGTCCGGCGGTGGTTGATTATTTAAATAAACAAGCAGTTGACGATATAGAAATTCTTTTAGCCACCCATCCCCATAATGACCACATTGGGGGTCTAGAAAACGTACTCAGTAATTTTACCGTAGAAAAAGTAGTGGATAACGGCAACGCTGTAAATACAGAAGTATACAGAAGTTATCAAAATGCTGTTTTAGCCGAGGGTTGTGTTTACGAAAAGGCATCAAACCAAATCTGGAGTTTTGGTCCATTTATTTTCAAGCTATGGGGTCCTAAGCAAGAATACAATAACGAAAACAATAAATCGGTGGTGGCTTTGTTGAACTGGGGAAAGGTTAAATTCCTTTTTCCTGGTGATGCGGAAAAAGAAAGAGAAGCTGAAATGCTAAATGAACCCATTGCCGCAAAAACTTTAAAGGTAGGCCATCACGGAAGTATTACTTCCACTTCTCCACAATTCTTGCTGGCAGTTTCCCCAAAGGTAGCCGTTATTTCCACGGCGGTCAATGATGTGCCTCAGGAAACCCTGGCTAAATTAGCGGCAGCGAAGGTAAAGATGTACCGTACTGATCTTGACGGTACGGTAGTTATTACCACCGATGGAAAAACATTTATTGTGAATACAGAGAAGGGTAAGTTTGGTGATATGAATGCCGATGGCAACGTAAACATTCTCGACCTTCTTTGGATGGCCGCCAGGATAGGCCCGACTACCAACCTTGATTCCCAGTGGGCCGACATTAATAATGATGACCGGGTAAATATCCTTGATTTGTTAACAGTTGCCCAAAACATTGGCGCCTGATTACAGCCAGAT